>NZ_BAAHFQ010000008.1:0-57726 GCF_054681715.1 Deferrisoma sp. | reverse complement strand
CTCGTTTCGGCCGTCGCTCTTCTTGCCGGTCACGGCCTGCACCACGATCACGCCGGTGATGTCGGTGGCCGCGTTGGTGATGAAGATCTTGCTGCCGTTGATCACCCACTCGTTGCCGTCCAGGACGGCCCGGGTGCGGGAGCTCCCGGCGTCGGACCCGGCCAGGGGCTCGGTGAGCCCGAACCCGGCCAGCATCTCTCCGGTGCAGAGCTTTGGGAGCCAGCGCTTTTTCTGCTCCTCGCTCCCGAAGTAGTAGATCGGCCCGATGCCCAGCGAGTTCCCCGCGGCCACGGTGGCGGCCTGGGACCCGTCGACCCGGGCGATCTCCTCCACCGCGATGATGTACGACACGTAGTCGAGCCCGCTGCCTCCGTACTCGGGGCTCACGAAGATCCCGAAGAGCCCCATCTCCCCCATCTTCCGGGTGAGGTCGTAGCTGAACTCCTCCTTGGCGTCGAGCTCCCGGGCCACCGGCCGGATCTCCTTCTCGGCAAACTCCCGGACGCTTTGGCGCAGGATGTTCTGTTCCGCTGTGAGATCGAACGACAAAGCCATGGATGGTACTCCTCGTAGAAAGCTGGAAGGCTGGAAGGCTGGGAGGCTGGGAAGCCGCCGTTGGCGCGAACTCTCCCGCCGCCTCCACGACCAGCGACGAACGACGAACGGGATGCACCGCGCCCCGGGCCCCTCTCCGGGTTCTCCGTGCCCTCCGTGGTGTTCAACTCCCGATCGGCGCTCAGAGCTTCGAGCGGATGTGCTCCCGGTAGGCCTCGATGTCGCGCTGGAGCATCCGCAACTGCTCGATCCGGTGCTCGATCTGCTCCGGGTGGCGGTCGAGGAGCTCCAGGAGCCGGGGCAGCACCTTGGCGTTGGAGCGGTGGGTGCGGTAAAGCTCCTCGAGCTCCTTCATCTCCTCGAGGCTCAGGCCCAGGAGCTTCAAGCGCTTGATGAACTTGAGCCGCCGCACGTCGGCGTCGGTGTAGATGCGGCGGCCCCCCTCCACCCGGCGCACGCTGTTCAGCAGCCCGATGTCCTCGTAGTACCGGATGGTGCGGGGCGTTAGGCCCACCCGCCGGGCCAGCTCCCCGATCTTGATGGGCGCTGCCGCGCCGTTGCCCCCGTTTTGCGCCATGTCTCGTCAATCCCAGGTGCGCTGGTCGTCCAGCACCTTGCCGTCGTCGGGGAGGCTCTCGGCCCACTCCACCTCGGCCCCGATCCGCAGGACGTCCCGCAGCCGCCCCCCGATCTTCTGGGCCAGGCCCTCCGAGCGCTCCCGGCTCACCACCCGCACCACGAGCCGGTCGCGGTTGGCCTCGCGGGTCACCACGGCCCGGAACCGCTCCACCTCGGGGAACTCCTTGAACACCGTCTGGAGCTGGCCGGGGTGCACGAACATGCCCTTCACCTTGACGAGCTGGTCCGCCCGGCCCAGCCATCCCTTGAGCTTGGGGGTCGCCCGACCGCAGGCGCAGCCCCCCGGCAGGAACGCCGAGAGGTCCCCGGTGCCGAACCGCAGCAGCGGGTAGGCCCTGTGGAACAGCGTGACCACCACCTCTCCGGTCTCCCCCTCGGGCACGGGCTGGCCCGTGGTGGGGTCCACGATCTCCACGACGGCGCGGTTCACCACGTGCATGCCGCCCTTGTGGTAACACTCGTAGGCGATGCAGCCGCAGTCGGCCGTGCCGTAGCCCTGGCGCAGCACGAGCCCGAACATCTCCTCCACCGACGAGCGCAGCGTCTCGGGCAGGGGCTCGGCCGTGACGAAGGCCACCTCCAGGTTGAGGTCTTGGCGCGGGTCCACCCCGAGCTCCTTCGCCTTCTCGCCGATCTGGAGGAGGAACGAGGCCATGCCCACGAACCCCTTCACCCCCAGGCGCTGCATGATCTCCACCTGGGTTTCCCGCTCGCCCACGCCCGTGGGCACCACGGGGCAACCGAGGCTGCGCAGGGCGTCGTCGAACATCATGCCGGCCGGGGTCATGTGGTAGCTGAAGGTGTTGATCGCGATGTCCCCGGGCCGGAACCCGGCCGCAAAGAGGGCCTCCTCCCAGCCCCAGCCCTCGCCCGGCCCCTGGGGGTCGTAGATGGGCCCGGGGGAGCGGAAAATGCGCTGCATGCGCTCGAGCTCCACGCCCAGGAGCCCCCCGAAGGGCGGCTCCGCCCCCTGGATCTCCACAAGCTTGGCCTTGGGGGTCACCGGGAGCTTGGGGAGATCGTCGAGCCCCTGGATGTCGCCGGGCTTGAGCCCCGCCTCGTCCATGACGCGCCGCCAGTAGGGGGCGTTCGCGTAGGCGTGGGCCACGGTGTCCCGGAGCTTCCGCGACAGCTCGGCCCGCTGGGCCTCCCAGCTCTGGGTTTCCAGTGCCTCGTTCAGGAATCCGGTGGTTCGGTCCATGTCAGGGCCTCCGGGGGATTACCGTTCGTCGTTGGTCGCAGGTCGTGAGCCGTTGGGGAACCCTGAACCAAGAACGACCAACGACCCGCGACGAACGACCTCTTAGCGTTCTAGCGTCCCAGCCTCCTAGCCTCCTAGCCTCCCAGCTTCCTAGCGTCCCAGCTTGCCGGACGCCGCTACGACAGCCACCGCTTCCGGCGCTTGTAGTGCTTGGCGTTCTTGAACGAGCGCTTGTGGCCGCTTTCGCCCACGCCCAGGTAGAACTCCTTGACGTCCTCGTTCTGGCGGAGCTTTTCGCTCGGGCCGTCGAGCACGACCTTGCCGTTTTCCATGATGTAGCCGTAGCTCGCCACCTTGAGCGCCAGGTTCGCGTTCTGCTCCACGAGGAGGATCGTGGTCTTCTCCTCCTCGTTGATCTTCTGGATGATCTCGAAGATCTCCTTCACGAGGAGCGGCGCGAGCCCCAGGCTCGGCTCGTCCAGGAGCATGAGCTTGGGCCGGGCCATGAGCGCCCGGCCGATGGCGAGCATCTGCTGTTCGCCCCCCGAGAGGTAGCCGGCGAGCTGGTTCCGGCGCTCCTTGAGCCGGGGGAAGAAGTCGTAGACGAGATCGAGGTCCCGGCGTACCCCGGCCTTGTCCTTTCGGGTGTAGGCCCCGCACAGAAGATTCTCGTGGGTGGTGAGGTCCTCGAACACCCGCCGGCCCTCCATGCACTGGAAGATGCCCATGCGGACGATCTCCTCGGGCTCCTTCCCGTTGATCTTCTCACCCATGAACTCGATGGTGCCCTCGGTGACCTCGCCCTCCTCGCTCTTCAAAAGCCCCGAAATGGCCTTGAGCGTGGTGGATTTGCCCGCCCCGTTGGCGCCGAGGAGGGTGGTGATCTTGCCCTCCTCGCACTCCAGCGACAGGCCCTTCAGCACCAGGATCACGTCGTTGTACACGACCTCGATGTTGTTCACCTTCAGCATGGAACTCGGCTCCGTGGGGTCGGGGGTTGGCCCTTTCCGAGACGCCGCCAGGGTCGGGCGGCGTCTCGGAAAGGGGGAGGCCCCGACGGGGCCTCCCTTCCGGTTCGCGGGCGCTAGAAGCCCAGCCAGTCGGCCCGGCGCTCCAGCACCACCGTGGCCTTGTAGATCATCTTGCCGTCCTGGAACTCGTAGATCTTGGCCGACATGTTCGGCCGGTGGTCGTCGGGCGTGTAGGTGATGGGGGCGGTGAGCCCTCCGGTGTCGAAATCCTTCAGGGTCTCCAGGTGCTTCTTGAGGCCCGGGCCGGTGAGTTCGCCCGCGGCGTCGGCCCGCTTCAGGCCCTCGGCCATGACCATCATCGACACCCAGCCCCGGATGAAGTGGGTCATCTGGTGCTCGCCCTTGGTGACCTCCAGGATCGTCTTCATACCCGGCACGTCGTCGCCGTACACGGCCGCGGCCTGGAGGCCCAGGGCGCCGTTGGCCGCGTCGCCGGCCAGCTTGAACAGGTTCTCGTCGTTCCCCCAGATGTTGATGAGGAACTTGGTCTTGAGGCCGAGCTTCTTCGCGTCCTTCAGGATCACGGCCGTCGAGGGGGTGGTGCCGCCGATCCAGGCGAAGTCGGGCTCGTTCTTCTTGAGATTGAGGAGCTGGGTCGTGGCCTCGATGGCCCGCAGGTCCACGTTCTCCTCCCCCACGATCTCAAATCCGAGCTCCTCGGCGTACTTCTTGCCCGCCGGGATGGGGGCCTTGCCGTAGGGGTCGTCCGGATAGATGAAGGCGATCTTGGGCTTGCGGCTCTCCTTCCAGTTGTCCTTGATGTACTTCAGGCCCGCCCGGAGCTGGGTGGAGTAGTCGGCCGCGATGAAGAAGTTGTAGGGGGCCTTCTTCGGGTCGGTCAGGTGGGCCGAGTACGAGGCCGAGAAGTAAACGATCTTGTCCTTGGCCACCATCTTCGTCAGGGCCTCTGTGTCGCCGGTGCCCCACCCCTGGATGGCGAACACCTTGTCCACGGTCTTGAACTTCTTGTAGAGGTTCAGGGCCTCGGGGATCTTGTAGGCGTAGTCGGACCGCAGGAGTTTCACCTTCTTGCCGTTCACGCCGCCGTTGGCGTTGAGCCAGTCGGCGTAAGCCTGCACGCCATCGGCATAGGGCTTTCCAACTGCTCCGGTCGGCCCCGTAATGTCCGCGATGTGGCCGATCACGATCTCGTCGGCGGCCGGGGCGCTGGCGGCGAGCCCGAGGGCCGCCACCACCGAAAGGGCTTGGATCCAGCGTTTCATGTTTCGTCCTCCTCTTCCCTAGGGTTGGCGGGTACGCCAAAAAGCCAGTGAACCGAAACCGAAAATCCTCCCTCCACGTGCGCTGCTACGCGTTGGGTCTTCGTCTCCGCCGGTTCACCTCCTTTCCCGATCAGTAGCTGAACGGATAGAGTTTCCAGTACGCCTTGATGAGCTTCCACCGGTGGGCCAAGCCGTCGGGCTCGAAGATGAGGAACAGGATCACGATCAACCCGAACACCCCCTCTTTCATGCTCATGATCAGGTCTCCAATGGCGACCCCGCCTCCCACCACGTTAGCTATCACCGACGATCCGTAACTCAGGAGGTTCGGGACCAGGGTCATGAAGATGGCGCCGTAGATCGATCCCAGCACGCTGCCCATCCCGCCGATGATGATCATGGCCAGGTAGTTGATGGACTCGTGGATCGTGAAGTGCTCGGGCGTGATGTACTGGGTGTAGGCGCCCCAGAGGCTCCCGGCGATGCCCACGATGAACGAGCTCACCGCAAACGACAGGAGCCGGTACTTGAAGAGGTGGATCCCCATGATCTCGGCCGAGAGGTAGTGGTCGCGCACCGCCACAAACGCCCGGCCGTCCTTCGACCGGAAGAGATTCGTCGTGTAGATCGTGGCCAACACGGCCACGGTGATGATGACGTAGTAGATGCGCTGGTCCGTGTCGAACGTGAACTCCCCGACCTGGGGCGCGGGGAACATCACCCCGTTGGACCCGCCCGTGATGCCCTCGAGGTGAAGGAACAGGTACTCCAGGATGAACTGGGCCGCAAGGGTGGCGATGGCGAGATAAAGCCCCTTGAGCCGCAGCGACGGGATCCCGAACACCATCCCCACCCCGGCCGTGACGAACCCGGCCATGGGCATGGCGATCCAGAACGGCCACCCCCACTCGTTCATGAAGAACGCGCAGGAGAACGCCCCCACCCCGAGGAACGCGCCCTGTCCCAGGGAGATCTGGCCCGTGAACCCGGTGACGATGTTGATGCCCAGGGCGCCGATCACGGCGATGCCGATCATGTTGGTGAGGCTCACCACGTAGGCGGAGGCGATCAGCGGGAACACGTACAGGAACACCACGAACCCGTACACCCAGAACCGGATGAACCGGGTCTGGAGCACCCGCATGTCGTCCTTGTAGGTCTGCTTGAAATCCCCGCAGTGATTGACGCTCATGTCGGTATTCCGCCTTCTTCGAGAAGGGCGGCCGGTGCCGCCGTGAGTCCGTTCTCCTCAGCCTCGGCGCCCCCTACACCCGCTCGATCTCCTCGGTGCCGAACAGTCCGTAGGGCTTGACCATCAGGATGATCACGAGGAACACGAACGGCGCCACCTCCTTGATGCCCTGGAGCCCGAACCAGGTTTTCAGCAACCCGTCCGAGAAGTTCTCGAGCACCCCGATGATGATGCCGCCCACGGCCGCGCCCAGGATCGAGTCGAGCCCGCCCAGGATCACGGCCGGGAACACCTTGAGCCCGAAGTGGCCCAGCGCGATGTTGATCCCGTTGATGTTGCCGATGAGGATCCCGCCGATCGAGGAGACCACGAGCGAGATGCACCAGGCCAGGGCGAAGATGCGCTTGACGCTGATGCCCATGGAAAGGGCCACCTGGTTCGAGAACGCCGTGGCCCGCATGGCGATACCCGCCTTCGTGTACTTGAAGAAGAGCCCGAAGAGAACGAGGAGCACGATCGAAAGCCCGAAGCTCCACAGGTACACCTGGCTGATGGGGATGCCGGCCACGTTGATCGGCGCATCCGGAAACAGGGGCGGGTTGTAGGTCTTGATCTGGGTGCCCCACACGGCGGTGACGATGGACCTCAGCACCGACGAGAGCCCAATCGTCACCATGATGATCGAGATCACCGGCTCCCCGATCATGGGCCGCAGGATCAGGCGCTCCACCAGGAGCGCGAGCACGATCGAGAACACCATCGTGATCAGGAACGCCCAGAGCCACGGGATCTTGAACTGGACCACCATGGAGAAGCAGAAGTACGCCCCCACCATGAGGAACTCGCCCTGGGCGAAGTTCACCACGCTGGTGGACTTGTAGATGATGGCGAACCCCAGGGCCACAAGGGCGTAGATGGAGCCCAGCACGAGCCCGCTGATGAGAAGCTGAACGTAGAATTCCATGACGCCTCCGAAACCGGTCTACGGGAGCCCGCCCTACTCCAGGGTGCGGACCGCCAGGGTCGTCTTGAGCTGGGAGGTCTTGCCGTCCTGGTACCGGATCACGGTGTCGATGTGGATCTGGTCCTGGCCGGCGTAGATGCCCTCGATGATGTCGGCGTATTTCTGGTCGATGAACCGGCGGCGCACCTTCCGGGTGCGGGTGAGCTCGTCGTCGTCCGCGTCGAGCTCCTTGTAGAGCAGCACGAACTTTCGGATCCGCTGGTGCTCGGTGAGGGTCTCGTTGACCTTGCGGACCTCCTTCTCGATGAGGTCATAGACCTCGGGCTTGGAGGCCAGGTCGGTGTAGGTGGTGTAGTTGATGCGCCGGTCCTCGGCCCATTTGCCCACGATGCCGTAGTCGATGCAGATCATCGCGATGATGTAGTCGCGCTCGTGGCCGATGCACACGGCCTCTTTGACGAACGGGCTGAACTTGAGCTTGTTCTCGATGAACTGGGGGCTGAACCGCTCGCCGCCCTTCAGGGTCATGATGTCCTTCATCCGGTCGATGATCACGAGGTGCCCGTCCTCGTCGAAGTACCCCGCGTCGCCGGAGTAAAGCCACCCGTCCACGATGGTCTCCCGGGTGGCCTCCTCGTTCTTGTAGTACCCCATGAACAGCGCCGGGCTGCGGGAGATCACCTCGCCCACCCCCTTGGGGTCGGGGTTCGCGATCCGGATCTCGGTTTCCGGGATGGGTTTGCCCACCGTGTCGAACTTGACGTCGCCGTCCCGGTGGATGCAGGAGATCCCGGAGATCTCGGTCTGGCCGTAGATCTGCTTGAGGTTCACCCCGAGGGCGTGGAAGAACCGGAACGTGTCGGGCCCCAGGGCCGCGCCGCCGGTGGAGGCCGACCGGATGTAGGTGAACCCGAGCCGGTCCTTGAGGGCCCGGAACACCGCCAGGTACGCGAACGCGTACTGGATCTTCTGCCAGAGGGTGGGCTCCTTCTTCTGGAACTTGAGGTCGGCCCACATGTACCCGATGGGCAGGCACTTGTTGAACATGAACCGCTTGAACGGCGAGGCGTCCATGATCTTCACCTGGACCGTGGCGGCCAGGTTCTCCCACACCCGGGGCGGGCTGAAGATGACGTGGGGCCCGATCTCCCGGATGTTCTCGGTGGCGGTCTCGGGCTCCTCGGGGAAGTTCACGGTGAACCCGAACAGCAGCGCGCTCGCCACGCACATCATCTGCTCCCCGATCCACGGGAGCGGCAGGAAGCTCACGAACTCATCGGACTCGTACTTGGGGTCCACCTTCCCCAGGTTCGCGGCCATGCTCAGCATGTTCCGGTGGCTCAGCATGGCGAGCTTGGGGTTCCCGGTGGTTCCCGAGGTGGTGCAGATCTGGGCGCAGTCCTCGGGGTTGGTGGCGTCGACCATCTGGTCGAAGATGCCGGGGTTCTTCTTCTCGTACTCCCGGCCCCGCTCCTCCACCTCGGGGAAGTAGATCAGCCGGGGGTCGTCGTATTTGCGCATGCCCCGGGGGTCGGTGTAAATGATGTGCTCCACCGTGGGGATCTCGTCGCCCATGTCGAGCACCTTGTCCACCTGCTCCTGGTCCTCGGCCACCACGAACCGGGAGGCGGCGTGGTTGATGATGTAGGAGACCTCCTTGAGGATCGAGTCCTGGTAGATGCCGATCCCGATGGCGCCGGCCGACTGGGCCGCGAGCTCGGCCCACAGCCACTCGGGCCGGTTGTCGCCGATGATCGAGATCGTGTCGCCCTTCTGGAGGCCCATCGAGACGAGCCCGAGGCAGAAGTACTTCACGTGCTCGTAGTAGTCCTTCCAGGTGTAGGGCTGCCAGATCCCGAACTCCTTCTCCCGCATGGCCACCCGGTCGTCACCCCATTTGCGGGCGTTGTGGCGCAGGAGCTTCGGGAAGGTGTCGAGGGGAAGGTCGACCATGGGCTCTTTCTCCTCCAGGCGAATGCGGTCGACGGTCGCGGCTCCCAACGGCCTACCGGCCCAGGAACGTCTCGTCTTCGGCGCCCAGGTAGGCGCGAATCACGTCGGGGTTCTTCTGGACCTCCTCGGGGGTGCCCTCCCCGATCTTCTGGCCGAAGTCGAGCACCACGATCCGGTCCGAGATGTCCATGACGACGCCCATGTCGTGTTCCACCAGCACCACGGTGACGCCCCGCTCCTGGTTGATGTCGAGGACGTACCGGACCATGTCCTCGGTCTCCTCGAGGTTCATGCCGGCCATGGGCTCGTCGAGGAGGATCAGCTTGGGGTCGAGGGCGAGCGCCCGGGCGAGCTCCACCCGCTTCTGGAGCCCGTAGGCCAGGGTCCCTACGATCTTCTTGCGGATGTGCTCGATCTCGAGGAAGTCGATGATGTCCTCCACGAACTCCCGGTGCTCGATCTCCTCGCGCTGGCACGGGCCCAGGTAGATGCCCCCCTTCAAAAACCCGCTCTTCAGGTGGATGTGCCGGCCGATCAGGAGGTTGTCGAGCACGGTCATGCCCTTGAAAAGGGCGATGTTCTGGAAGGTGCGGGAGATCCCGATCTTGGCCCGGGTGGCCGGGGGCTGGTTCGTGATGTCCTGGCCCTCGAACAGGATCCTCCCCTTCTGGGGGTGATACCGGCCGCTGATGCAGTTGAGCATACTCGTCTTGCCGGCGCCGTTGGGGCCGATGATCGAGAAGATCTCGCCCTGGTACACCTTGAACCCCACGCCCATGAGGGCGTTCACTCCGCCGAAGCTCAGATGGATGTCCTCCACCTCAAGCTGCACAGGCCGTTCGCCCATAGCTCCTCCTTATCCACCCTGCGGTCGGTTTCCGGGCTCGGCGTGTATAACATCGTTCGGTTTTGTGAGTCAAACGAAAAACGCACCTAACGTCAAGTGCCCGCCCCTCCCCTTGCGCCCGCCGGCCGGGGCGGGACCCCGGATTCCCACGCGCCCAATGGCGTTTGCGAAGCCTCCCCCCCAAAAAGGGCCTTTCGTGGGCGCCCCGGGGCCCTCCGTTGTCTCCCACAGCTCCCGAGGGGCCGGCCACGGCGGCAGCCCTGGGGTGGAGCGGGAAACAATGTTGACCCAGGCCGAACGAACTCGGTATACAACGGTTCCCATGGAAACCACGCCGCGCAGTCCACCCAGTTTACGTGAACTGGCCCGAAGGGCCCCGAAGGCCGTCATCCTCGTGGACGTTTCGGCGCGGGACGGGCTGCAATCCCTTCCCGTTCGCCTCTCCGCTTCCGCCCGGGCCCATTGGATCAAACGGGTGCTGGAGTCCGGCGTGCCCGAGGTGGAGGCGGGGAGTTTCGTCCACCCCGGCAAGGTGCCCCAGATGGCCGGGACCGACGAGGTGCTGGCCCGCCTGCGGGGGTTCGAACCCCGTCTGTGGGTGCTGGTGCCCAACGCCAAAGGGCTCGAACGGGCGGTGGCGGCCGGCGCACAAAACGCGATTTTCCTGGCGTCGGCCACCGAGGCCCACAGCCGAGCCAATCTGGGCCGCCCGGTGGCCGAGGTCCTCCGGGACCTCGAACCCATGACCGAAACGGCCCGTGCCCACGGGGTGCGGGTTCGGCTCGCGGTGTCCATGGCGTGGACCGACCCGGTGGAGGGCCCCGTTCCAGAAGCCCGCCTCTTGGAGCTGTGCGCCCGGGCACACGACCTGGGTATCCACGAGATCACGCTCTGCGACACCCAAGGGGGAGCATCCCCCCTCGCGGTGGCGCAACGGGTGGAGGCGGTGTCCCGGGTGGTACCCCTCGAGGCCCTGGGGGTTCACCTCCACGACCCGTTCGGAACGGCCGGGGCGGCGGCCTGGGCGGCCTGGCTGTGCGGGGTTCGGCGGTTCGACGGTTCCCTCGGGGGCCTGGGGGGCTGCCCGGTGCTGGAAACGCCCGAGGGGAACCAGGATCTCTTGGAACTGGAGGTCCTGTTTCGCGGCCTGGGGGTCGAGACCGGCGTGGACCGGGAAAGGCTCCAAGCCGCGGCACGGTTCCACCGGGACCTCCTGGCCCGGGCGGAACCGTTGAGACGGTAGGACGTTAGGACGTTGGGACGTTGGACGGTAGGACGTTGGGAAGCTAGAACGGTAAAGCTTTACGGGCCTCCCAGCTTTCCAGCTTTCCAGCCTTCCAGCCTTTACCCGAGGAGGATCCCATGAGCGAACCCACGGTGCTGGTCGAACGAAAAAACGGGCTGTGCCTCATCACCCTGAACCGCCCCCAGGTCATGAACTCGATCTCGTTCCAGATGCTCCTCGACCTCAACCGGGTGCTGGACGAGGTGCGGTTCGACACCTCGGTGCGGTGCGTGGTGATCACGGGCGCCGGGGACCGGGCGTTCTGCGCGGGCGCGGACCTCAAGGAACGGGCGGGCATGACCGAGGACCAGGTTCGCCGGTACATCCACACCATCCGCAACACCTTCACCGAGGTGGAGAACCTGCCCATGCCCGTGATCGCGGCCGTGAACGGGGTGGCCCTGGGGGGTGGCACCGAGCTCGCCCTGGCCTCGGACCTGCGGATCGCGAGCGAGAACGCCACCCTCGGGCTCACCGAGACGAGCCTCGCCATCATCCCGGGAGCCGGCGGCACCCAGCGGCTCCCCCGGATCGTGGGCAAGGCCAAGGCCAAGGAGCTCATCTTCACGGCCAAGCGCATCACGGCGGCCGAGGCTCTGGAGATCGGCCTGGTCAACCGGGTGGTGCCCCTGGCCGGGCTCCTCGACGCGGCCCGGGAGCTCGCGGCGGCCATCGCCAAGAACGGCCCCCTGGCCGTGCGCGCCGCCAAGCGGGCCATCGACCGGGGCATGGAGATGGACCTGGCCGACGCCCTGGTGTTCGAAAGCACCTGCTACGAGACCCTCATCCCTACCGAGGACCGCCTGGAGGGCCTCAAGGCCTTCCGCGAAAAGCGAAAGCCGGACTATCAGGGGCGTTAGGACGTTCGGACGTTAGGACGCTTGGACGTTAGGACGTTGGGAGGCCGCCTAGCCGCCTAGCCGAGCAGGAGGAGGACTGCCATGTGCGATACGATGAGACTGCACCGGATGGACCTGCCCGAAGAGGTGATTATCGGGGAGTGCTGGGCCCGGGACGGGCTCCAGAACGAGCCGCTGATCGTGCCCACCCGCAAGAAGGTCGAGATGATCACCGGCATGGTGGAGGCCGGATTCAAGAAGATCGAGGCCACCAACTTCGCCCACCCCAAGTACCTCCAGCAGTTCGCCGACGCCGAGGAGGTGCTCCGACAGATCCCCCGAAAGGAGGGCGTGGACTACCGGGCCATCTGCACCACCATGAAGGGGATCGAGCGGGCCGTGAGATCCAAGGAGGAGGGCTACGGTGTGGACGAGATCGCCATGGTGATCTCGGCGAGCGAGGCCCACAACCTGGCCAACGTGAACATGACCCACGATGAGAACAAGAAACTTCTCGAGGAGATGACCCGACGGGCCATCGACACCGGCCACACCGTGTTCGGCTGGGTGCTCACGAGCTTCGGGTGCCCGATCAACGGCGACGTGCCCCTGGACCACGTGGCCAAGATGGGCAAGTGGTGGAAGGACATCGGAGCCACCTTCATCGGGTTCGGCGACACCACCGGGGTGGCCAACCCCCGGCAGGTGAGCGAATTCTACGAGTACATGCTGGCCGAGGGGTTCACCACCGACGAGGTGGTCGTGCACTTCCACGACACCCGGGGCTGGGGAGTGGCCTGCTCGCTGGTGGCGCTCACGTTCGGGTTCCGCTACTTCGACACCTCCCTCGGGGCCATCGGCGGCCAACCCAAAACCGGAGCCGCCGAGTACCACCGGGGATACGCGGGGAACACCTGCACCGAGGATCTCGTGGGCATGTTCGAGGAGATGGGGGTCCGGACCGGCCTCGACATGGACAAGCTCCTGGAACTCGGCCGCAAGGCGGAGCAGATCCTGAATCGCCAACTGCGGAGCAACTTCCTGCGGGCCGGCCCGGTGCCCCACCAGGGCATCGTGTACGACAAGGAGAAGGGGATCATCGCGGAGAAGCGCTGATCCGTTGCCAAACCACCGGACCCCGACCGGGGGCGGCCGCGAGGCCCCCCCGGTTTTCCTTTGCCTTCACCGGGGAGTTTCCACTATCATCCGCCACCCCTTCGGTTTTGGCCCGTTCACGACGAAAGGAGGAACCAATGCGCAGGTCCTGGATCCAGACAACGGCCCTTTGCCTCGCCCTGGCGGCGCCCGCCTGGGCCGGCGACACGATCAAGATCGGGTTCAACATCCCGCTCACCGGCGACATCCCCAAGGTGGGCGAGTCGTCCAAGTACGCGGCCGAGATGCTCCGGGAGGACATCAACGGGGCCGGCGGCCTGGAGGTGGGGGGCAAGAAGTACACCCTCGAGTTCGTGTACGAGGACAACGAGTCCAAGGCCGAGTCGGCCGTGACCGCGGCCCTGAAGCTCATCGAGCAGGACGAGGTGCTCGCCATCGTGGGCCCCAACTCCTCGAAGCAGGCCGTGCCCGCCGGCCAGGTGTGCGACGACAACGAGACCCCGATGATCTCCCCCTGGTCCACCAACCCCGACACCACGAAGGACCGGCCCTGGGTGTTCCGGGCGGCGTTCCTCGATCCGTTCCAGGGCCCCGTGGCCGTGGATTTCGCCACCAAGACCTTCGGGGCCAAGACCGCGGCCGTGATCTACGACCTCTCCAACGACTACTCCAAGGGCCTGGCCGAGATCTTCAAGGCCGACTTCGAGAAGAAGCACGGCGCCGGCTCGGTGGTGGCCTTTGAGAGCCACGGCACCAAGGACCAGGACTTCAGCGCCCAGTTGACGAAGATCATCGCGGCGAAGCCCGACTTCATCTTCGTGCCCGACAACTACAACCAGGTGGCCCTCATCGTGAAGCAGGCCCACAACCTGGGCTGGACCGGCCCCTTCATGGGTTCGGACGCCTGGGGCTCGGCCGAGCTCATGGAGCTGTGCGGCGACGACTGCAAGGGCCACTACTTCTCCACCCACTACGCCGCGGCCGGGGCCACGGGCGCCACCAAGGAGTTCATCGAGCGCTACAAGGCGAAGTACGGCTACACCCCGGACGACGTGGCCGCGCTCACCTGGGACGCCACCCGGATCGTGCTCCAGGCCATCCAGGACACCGGCGGGCTCACGGGCGACCTGGAGAAGGACCGCAAGGCCATCCGGGACGCCATGGCCTCGATCAAGGAGTTCGACGGTATCACCGGGAAGATGCGGTTCGACGAGCAGGGCGACCCGATCAAGTGCGCCGTGGTCGTGAAGATCAGCGACCAGGGCGAGTTCGTGTTCACCGAGTCGGTGTGCCCGTAGCCCTCTGCACCTGAACCGACCGGGGGCGGCGGCGCGGGCCGCCGCCCCCGGTTCGTTCTTCCAGCCAAACGAGGCCGGCGTTGCTTTCCACCGTCATCCAGAACGTTCTGAACGCCCTCCAGTGGGGCAGTTTCTACGCCCTGATCGCCCTGGGCTATTCCCTGGTGTACGGCGTGCTCCTCCTGATCAACTTCGCCCACGGCGACGTGTTCATGGTGGGCGCGTACATCGGGTTCTTCGTGGCCACGTTCCTCCTGACCCAGGCCGCGGGATTGCCCGGGTGGGTCGTGCTCGCTGTGACGATCCCGGCCACCATGGCCCTGACCTCGGTGGTGGGGGTGACCCTGGAGCGGGTGGCCTACCGGCCGCTTCGGCGCAAGGGCGCGAACCGGCTCTACGTGGTCATCACGGCCCTGATGGCCGGGCTCATCTTGGAGCACGGGAACCTGGCGCTGCTGGGGGCGAGCCGGAAGAAGTTCCCGGAGCTCATTCCCGAGACCGTGTACACCCTGGGCGGGGTGAGCTTCACGAACCTCAAGGTCGCCGTGATCGTGGCCACGCTCCTCGTGTTCCTGCTCCTTCACTTCATCGTGACCCGCACCAAGATCGGCATGGCCATGCGGGCGATCTCCTACGACAAGTTCGCGGTGCCCCTCATGGGGATCCCCATCGACACCGTGATCGTGTTCACCTTCATCCTGGGTTCGTCCATGGCAGGGCTGGCCGGGGTCCTCTTTGCCATGTCGTACCCCGTGCTCGAGCCCTACATGGGCGCGCTCATCGGCTGGAAGGCGTTCATCGCGGCCGTGGTGGGGGGCATCGGCGACATCCGGGGGGCGTTCGTGGGCGGGTTCCTCTTGGGGGCGGTGGAGATTTTGGTGGTGGCGTTCTTCCCGAGCACGTTCCGGGACCTCATCGCGTTCACCGTGCTCCTGGTGATCCTGTCGTTCAAGCCCACCGGGCTGTTCGGGGTGGCGAAGACGACGAAGATTTAGCTGGGAAGCTAGGAAGCTGGGAGGCTGGGAAGCAAAAGGTCTCCGTCCCAACATCCCAACGACCTAACGTCCCAACATCCCAACGACCAACGACAAACGAGCCGATGACCTCACAACCCTCGACCATCGCGGTGCGGCCCGACGGCGGGGCCGCCGAACCCACGGTGCTCCAGCGCTGGAGCGTGCCGGGCCTGACCCTCGCCGGGCTGGGCCTCATCCTCTGGATCGGCCAGGGCGGGCTCCTCGACAAGTACACCCAGACCGTTCTCATGTTCATGGCGGTCAACGTGATCGTGTCGGCGAGCCTGAACCTGGTCAACGGCTACATGGGGGAGTTCTCCTGCGGCCACGGCGGGTTCATGGCCGTGGGGGGGTACGTGTCGTCGATCCTCGGGGTGCTCCTGTTCGCCAAGGACCGGGTGTTCGGCCCGCCGCTGCTGCCGCCCGAGTGGGCCCTGGTGGGGTTTCCGCTCCTGGTGCTCGCGGGAGGGCTCGCCGCGGCCCTGGCCGGGCTCCTGGTGGCGATCCCGTCGTTTCGGACCCGGGGCGACTACCTGGCCATTATCACGATCGCGGCCAACTACATCGTGATCAGCGTGATCGAGAACCTGGACGTGATCGGGGGCTCCCGCGGGTTCATGGGCATGAAGCGGGTGGTCAAAGCCATGGGCAAGGCCTGGGACCTGCCCTGGATGCTCCTGTGGTCGTTCGTCTTCGCGGTGTTCACGATCTGGATCCTGCGGCGGTTCGTGTACTCCACCTACGGCAAGGGGGTCATGGCCATCTGCCAGGACGAGGTGGCGGCCGAGATCATGAGCGTGGACACGAACCGCATGAAGATCGCCGCCTTCATGCTGAGCTCGGGGCTCGCCGGGGTGGCCGGGGCCCTGTTTGCCCACATCGTGGGGTACGTGAACCCGGGGTCGTTCGGGATCCTCAAGTCCACCGAGGCCCTCGTGATGGTGTACCTGGGCGGCATGGGGAGCCTGTCGGGATCGGTGCTCTCGGCCGTCTTATTCACCCTGCTCCTCGAGGCCCTGCGGCCGCTCCAAATCATCAAGTGGATCGTGGTGCCGCTCCTCCTGATCCTGCTCATGCAGTTCCGGCCCGAGGGGATCCTGGGCAACCGGGAACTCGCCGACGTGTTCCCGTGGCTTCGGTGCTTCTACCGGTTCAAGTAGGGGAGAAGCGCCATGGCCGTGCTGGAGATCCGCAACCTGACCCACTACTTCGGGGGCCTCTGCGCCCTGTCGGAGCTCAACATCACCCTGGAGCCGGGAACGCTCACGGGTCTCATCGGCCCCAACGGCGCCGGCAAGACCACGGTGTTCAACCTGGTGAGCGGGTTTTACAAGCCCAGCCGGGGGGAGATCCGGTTCGAGGGCCGAAACATTGCGGGGCTCAAGCCCCACGAGGTCACGGCCCTGGGGGTGGCCCGCACGTTTCAGAACATCCGGCTGTGGAACGACCTCACCGTGCTCGACAACATCCGCATCGCCCAGCACCACCGCCTGGGATACGGCTTCGCCGACGCGGTGCTGCGTACCCGCAGGTATCAGAGCCGGGAGGCCGAGATCGCCGCCTACGCCAGGGAACTCCTGGAGGTCCTCGAACTCGACCACGTGGCCTCGGAACTCCCGAAGAATCTGCCCTACGGGCTCCAGCGCAAGGTGGAACTCGCCCGGGCCCTGTCGGTGGAGCCCAAGCTCCTGCTGCTGGACGAGCCGGCCGCCGGCCTCAACACGGCCGACGTGGAGGAGCTGATCCGGCACATCCGGTGGATCCGGGAGCGGTTCGACGTGACCATCTGGATGATCGAGCACCACATGGACGTGGTGATGGAGCTGTGCTCCCACATCACCGTGATCGACTTCGGCGAGACGATCGCGTCGGGCACCCCCGACGAGATCCGCACGAACCCGGCCGTGATCCAGGCCTACCTGGGAGACGACGAGATCTGACCCGGGCGCGCGCCCAGGGCGCTCCGGAGCGAGCGGTCGGGGCGGCCGGCCGAAGCTTGCGGCCGAGCCGCGCTAAGCCGCTTGGCGAGGGGAGCGCCCGCGGCGCGTGCCCTCACGCGCCGCAGCGTACCGAGCCATAGCGGCTTCGGCGAGGCCGCCTTTCTTCGCGAAGGACCGGCCGTCCCGACCGCGCCGATAACAGAAGACGGAACAAACCATGCTTCTCGAGATCGAAAACCTGGTCGTCCGGTACGGCAACATCGAGGCGCTCCATGGCATCAGCTTCACCGTGGACGAGGGGGAGGTTGTCACCCTGATCGGCGCCAACGGCGCCGGGAAGACCACCACCCTGCTGAGCGTGTGCCGGCTGCCCCCGCCCGAGGCGCCCCGGGTCGTGGAGGGCGACATCCGGTTCGCCGGGCAGAGCCTGCTGGGGGTGGAGCCCCACGACGTGGTGCGGCGGCTCAAGATGGCCCTGGTGCCCGAGGGCCGGCGGATTTTCGGGAACCTCACGGTGGAGGAGAACCTGGAACTCGCCACCTACGCCCGGCGGGGCGACCCGGGGGTGGCCAAGGACCTCGACCACGTGTTCCAGCTCTTTCCCCGGCTCAAGGAGCGCCGGCGCCAGCGCAGCGAGTCGCTCTCGGGCGGGGAGCAGCAGATGCTCGCCGTGGGCCGGGCCCTCATGACCGGGTGCCGGGTGCTCCTTTTGGACGAGCCTTCCATGGGGCTTGCGCCCGTGCTCAAGTACGAGATGTTCCGGGCCCTGAAGCGGCTCAACCGCGAGGGGGTGACGATCCTGCTGGTGGAGCAGAACGCGGCCCTCGCGCTCAAGTTCGCCCACCGGGGCTACGTGCTCGACACCGGCCGCATCGTGGCCGAGGGCCCCACCGACCACCTCCTCTCCAACGACGAGGTCAAGCGGGCGTATCTGGGCGGGTAACGCCCCTTCGCATCGCCCGATGGATGTCATGGGCCAGCGCCACCCGCCGGAAAAACGGGGGGATTGAGTACCCCCAGCGCCAGGAGACGACCGCGTCCGCATTGTCCTACGGGGCGTAGGGCCGAAACCCGGATCCGCCCCAGGCCGGGAGCCGCGATCGCACCCGGCCGGCCCCAGTCTCCCACCCGCGCCTCGGCAGTGGTTCCGGAGGGTTTCGTATCGGCTTGCCCTCCCCGGGGCGCAGACCGCGGTTACCCGGCCCCCTTCCGAAGGCCGTTGTGACCGGGGAGAAGGAGTAGGAGCGGGGCAATCGCCAGAAACATGAACCCCAGGGCCCACGACACGTCGTTGTAGGCCATCATCGTCGCCTGCCGGTCCACGAGCCGCGAGGCCAGGGCATGGGCCCCCAACGTCCCCGTCCCTCCCAGCGCCGTGGCCCCCACGGCTTGCTCGAACAACCGGTACAACGGATTCAGAGGGCTCACGTGCTTGACCATGTGGGCCCGGTGGAGTTGCTGCCCGCGGGCTACCAAGGTGGCCACGAGCGCATAGCCCACGTTGCCGCCCACCCTTCGCGCCAGGGTGTACAGGCTGGAAGCATCCGTCATATCTTTTCTCGCCACCGTGCTCAGGGCCACGGTGGTCATGGTCACGAACAGGAACGGCATGCCGGCCCCCATGATCAGCAGCATCGGCACCAGGTTCCAGAATCCCGCGTCGAGCGACAGGTGGGACAGGTCGTAGTACGACCAGAAGTTGAGTCCGATGCCCACCAGGATGAGCAGACGGGGATCCACCCGCCGGTACAACCAGCCGGCCAAAGGCATGCATGCCAGCAGGGTGAGGGAGCGCGGCGCGAGCACGAGACCCGCCTCGAACGCCGGATACCCGAGCAGGTGCTGGGTAAACTGAGGAAGCACAAAAGTGGTTCCGAACAGGGCAACCCCGAAGATGGCACCAATGGTCGACCCCACGGTCAACGGTATGTTGCGAAGCAGCCGAAAGTTCACCACGGGTTCCGAAACCCGAAGTTCCCACAGAACGAGCGCAAGCAGGGTCACGCCCCCGACCAACGTGCCCCCCACGATGAACCCCGAATCGAACCAGTTTTTTTCCTGCCCCCGTTCCAAGACCACCTGCATGGCGGTCAGCGACACGGTGAGCAAGCTGATCCCCACCCAATCCACCTTCTTGACTCCCCGGCGCAGGTAGGGGGGATCGTGCACAAACGTGCCGATGAGGGCCATCCCCAGCAGGCTCACGGGCACGTTGATAAAGAAAATCCAGGGCCAACCGTACCGGTCGGTGAGCCAGCCCCCCAGAATCGGGCCCACCGCCGGCGCCAGCACCACCCCCATGCCGTAGATGGCCATGGCCATCCCCTGCTCCTCCTGGGGAAACGTTTCCCGAAGAATGGCCTGGGACACGGGGATCAGCGCCCCTCCCCCGACCCCCTGCAAGACCCGGTACACCATCATCTGGCCGAACGTCTGTGCGGTTCCGCACAACACCGATCCCACGGTAAAGAGCCCGAAGGAGGCCAGATACAGCCGCTTGCGCCCGACGAGGGTGCTGAGCCATCCCGCCATTGTCGCGAGGATGATCTCCGCGATGCTGTAACTGGTGGCCACCCAGGTGATGGCCGAAAGGTCCTGGCCAAAACTCCCCATCATGTGGGGCAGGGCCACATTCACGACGCTGACGTCCATCACGGCCATGAACGTTCCGAACATCACGGTGAACGCCACCAGCCACTTGTCCACCGCGGGGTGGGAGGCGTTCACGGCCGACCTCCTCCGGTTCGGGCACGCGCGACCGCCCCATGGGTCTCAATCCGGGGCGCCCCACAGCGCATCTTCGCCGTGGAGGTCATTGCACCCACACCCGGGGCACCGCCGAAAGACCCGGCACGAGATGGAGTTCGGAAGGAATCGTCTCGTCGAAGCAGATCTTCACCGGAACGCGCTGCACGACCTTCACATAGTTCCCCGTCGCGTTCTCCGGGGGAAGCAGGCTGAATCGCGCTCCCGTACCGGACTGGAAACTGTCCACGTGGGCCCGGAACGTCCGGTCCGGATAGGCGTCTACCCGCACGTCCACCCTTTGGCCCTCGCGCATGCGCGTGATCTGGGTTTCCTTGAAGTTCGCCACCACCCAAAGATCCCCCGGCACCACGGCAAGGAGCGCCTGGCCGCGTTGGACGAACATGCCCGGCTCGACGGCTTTTCGGGTCACCCGCCCGGCCTCCGGCGCCACGATGCGGGTGTACGACAGTTCCAACTCGGCCTTCCGCACTGCGGCGCGGGCGCTCTCCACCTCGGCTTTCGCCGCCTCCAGCCGCGCCGCGCTTTCGGCCACCTGTTGCGGGGCGCCCTTGGCCCCTTCCAGACGGCTCAGCGCCTCCTTGAACCGCGCCTCGGCCTGGTCGCGCTGGGTTCGCGCTTTGGCCAGCTCGTTTCGCGCTGTTTCCTCGGCCGCCCCCACCCGGGACACCTCGGCTCGGGCGGCGTCAGCGGCTTTCTGCGCCGCGGCCAACCGGGCCGCGGCGGCGCGCGCAGTGGAGGCGGCCTGGTCCACCTGCTGGCCCGTTGCCACCCCCCCTTCCCCCAGGGCCCGGTAGCGCTCCCAGTCCGCTTCGGCACGCCGGGCCTCGGCGGCGGCCGCCTCCACCTCCGCCTCTGCCTGCCTTTCCCGGGCCTCGGTCGATCCAAGCAGAGCCCGGACCTCGGCCACCCGACTCTCGGCCGCACGCACCGCGGCTTCGGCCGACCGGACATCCGCTCGGGCCCGGGCCACCGCCGCCTCGGCTTCCCCCAGACCCGCCCCCGAGGTGACGTCCACCAGTTCCAGCGCCTTTTCCGCAGCCCGTTCCCGGGCGAGCGCCACGCCCAGCCCGGCCCGGGCCTCTTGCAGGCGCACCTCGAAATCCGCCGGGTCCAGTTCGACCAGGAGGTCCCCGGCCCGAACCTCCTGGTTGTCGGTCACGTGGACCCTCAGCACGTGGCCGGCGACCCGCGGACTCACGAAGATCACCCGGCCTTCCAGGAAGGCGTCATCCGTGGTTTCGTAGGACTGCGCGCGAACCCAGTACCATGCCGCCGCCCCCCCGGCCCCCAAAACGAGGAGCACCAAAAGCACTCGGACAAGCCGCTTGCCGGCCGGCCGCCGGACTTGGTCGGCCGCCGAAACGCTTTCCGACGTCCCCGCCCCCTTCGCCGTTGTGTCCATGCCTCACCTCGAAAACGAAGCCCCCGCCCATCCTCTCCATCCGGCGCACCGGGCGTCCGGGAACGTTTTGGAAGGAGAGCGGAGAGTGGGGGGCAAATCGCTCTAAACTTGTGCAATATCCGCTCGTTACGAGCGGCAGGACACGTCGTCTGCGGCCTGCCGCTCACGCCCTCGCGGCGAGGCTTCGCCGACAAAACGCCGCCACCTCCGCCTCGAGGGGCGGCGGTTCCAGGGGCCCGAGAAGCCGGTGCCGGCTGATCCCATACAGCAGTCCGCGCAGGATGAACGCGGTCTCCTCCGACGGCACGTCTCGGATCGATCCGTCCTCCCGGCCCCGCTCGATGCACCGCCGGAACAGCCCCACCATGCGGGAGAAACGGTTTTTGAACTCCTTCGCGAACGGCGTGTCGGTCCGCAGAAACGAGTAGGGAACGTCTCGCAAAACCACCCGAAACTCTCTCGTCCTTTCCCGGGTGAAGCGAAAGTGGAAGCGGATCAACTTCTCCACCCCTTCCATCCCGGAGGCCGCGTTCCTCACTTCCTCTTCCCCCCCTCGGATGTAATCATCCAGCATCTCCAGAAGGATCTCTCGGAGCACCCCTTCCTTACTTTTGAAATGATGGAAGATGGTTCCCTCGGCCACCCCCGCCCGTTTCGCAATTTCCGACGTTGGGGTCGACCCGTACCCTCTTTCGGCGAAAAGCTCGATCGCCGCTCGCAAGATGGCCTGCCTGCGGTTCATCACAAACGTCTCCAAAGCTTCCAAAGGGGCGGATCAGGGCGTGCAGGATCTCCGCGTGCGGGCACGGCGGGATGCGGGGAAACGCACGACGGTGGCATTGAGTGAGGACTCAGTCGAAAAACTAACACGGCGATCCCAACAGGTCAACTCGCCATGGACCTGTCCCCAGGTGAACTTGGCCCGCTTTCATAAGCATCGTAGGAGGCGATCGCCCTGGGCGAGGCGGCCCGCGTCCTCTCATACCGAGTCGCGTTCAAAGCTATTTGGCCGTCTGCCTGGAGGGGCAAGGGGCCTGTCGGAGAGCCGGGCGCGGCTCCCTAGCTCGCCGCGCCCCGCCTCTGACGCTCGGACCGCGAAAGGGTTCGGATTCTGCCGCACTGCCATGAAACCAGCTCTTCGGTCCTGTGCCGGCGCGGCGAATCTCAATGTCCGGCTTCGCGCCCGGCCGGAGGCAGGTTCCTTGCCCCTCCCCCGGAACCCTATGCGATGGATGGCAACTTGGTATCACCCGGGGGTGGCCCGCGTGGTGGAGTTCAAGAAGGGACCGATGCCCCATGGCCCTCCACCGTCGATCCGGCTGGCGCCGGAGGACCTGGCTCGGCTGGAGCGGCCGATGGGATTCTCCGAGCCCCAGGTCACGGATCTCGGGGCCGACGCCTACCTGGCGCTGTTCGAGCGGGCCGGAGGGTTGAAGGGGTAGACGCTGGCATCAAGGGGGTTGAGTTTTCATCAGGATGGCCGGGCAAGGTCCAGGCGTTTCATCTTGGAGATCAGGGTGGTGGGCTTCATGCCGAGGCGTTCCGCGGCTCCCCGGGGACCGTAGATCTTCCAGTTGCTGGCCTCGAGGGTACGAAGGAGAAGTTCCCGTTCCAATCGCTTGAGGTCCTCCAGGGTGCGAACCGCCGGGAGGTGCTCTGGAGCCGGGGCGCGAGGTTCGGGCGGGGCAGGGGCCAAAGGGAGGTCCAGCACCAGGCGCCCGCCGCGCGCGAGGATCACTCCCCGTTCGAGCACGTTCTGGAGCTCGCGCACGTTCCCGGGCCACGGGTAGGCGCGCAACCGTTCCAGATCCTCCGCGGTGTATCGGGGCACGGGAACACCCTGGCGCTTCCCGGCCCGCTTGAGAAGGTGGGGAACGAGGACTTCGATGTCCTCGAGTCGCTCCCTCAGGGGGGCAGAGCGATGGGGAACACATTGAGCCGGTAGTAGAGGTCTTCGCGGAACCGACCCGACGCGACCGCTGCGGCGAGATCCCGGTTCGTGGCCGCCACGATCCGGACGTCCACGGTGAAACGGGTAGCGACCCGAGCCTCCAACTAGGGCTTGGCCCGGGGGGGGCCTCCCCCGGGCGCCCTTCTTGACAACAACCGCGGCGGCGGTATGTTCGCGTCCCCGCAAGGACAGGCCTCGGATACTGCGGAGTCCAAGAATCGAAAGGAGACGACGCAAATGAAGATCCAGGTGATTTTCTACAGCATGTACGGTCATGTGTACCGGTTGGCCGAGGCGGTGGCCGAAGGCGCCCGCCAGGTGGAAGGGGCCGAGGTGACGTTGTACCAGGTGCCCGAACTGGTGCCCGACGAGGTGCTCGAGGCCTCGGGGGCCAAGGCGGCCCGGCAGGCCTTTGCCCACATCCCCGTGGCCGAACCCGAGCAACTGGCCGAGGCGGACGCAATCCTGTTCGGCACGCCCACCCGGTTCGGCAACATGTGCGCGCAGATGCGGAACTTCCTCGACCAGACCGGCCCGCTGTGGATGCGGGGCGCCCTGGTGGGGAAGGTGGGCAGCGTGTTCGCCTCCACGGCCACCCAGCACGGGGGCCAGGAGACCACGATCACGAGCTTCCACACCACGCTGCTCCACCACGGCATGATCGTGGTGGGCGTGCCCTACGCCGAGCAGCGCCTCCTGGAGATGGGGGAGATCACCGGCGGCACCCCCTACGGGGCCACCACGCTGGCGAATGCGGACGGCTCGCGCCAACCTACCGAGAACGAGCTGGCTATCGCGCGGTTCCAGGGCCGGCACGTGGCCGAGATCACCCGGGCCCTCGTCCGGGGCCGCGGGGCGTCGTAGCGCGGGCTCACGCAAAGGCGTGTAGACGTGCTCCAGCCCGCCCTGTTCGTGGGGCACGGAAGCCCCATGAACGCGCTCCTCGAGAACGAGTATGCGCGAAGCCTCCGGGAGTTGGGTCGCACACTGCCCCGCCCCAAGGCCGTGGCGGTGGTATCAGCGCACTGGATGACCCGGGGCACCCGGGTTTCTTGCCAGCCCTCGCTGCGGCAGATCCATGACTTCTACGGGTTCCCGGCGGAACTCTACTCCATCCGGTACCGGCCGCCCGCCGCCCCCGGGGTGGCGCGGCGCGCCGTGGGGTTGCTGAGAGAGGTCGCCCCGGACGTTTCCTGCGACGACGGGTGGGGGCTGGACCACGCGGGGTGGACCGTTCTGTTGCGGCTGTTCCCAGGGGCCGACGTTCCGGTGTTCGTGATCAGCGTCGACGTGGAGGCCCCGGCGCCGAAGCACCTGGCCCTCGCCCGGACCCTTCTGCCACTCAGGGAGGAGGGGGTCCTGGTCCTCGGAAGCGGGAACGTGGTGCACAACCTGTGGGAGGCCGACCTCGGGAACATGAACGCGCCTCCCGATCCGAGGGGCGTGGCGTTCGACCGGAAGGTGGCAAGGGCCGTGGAAGACGGCGACCTGACGGCCCTGGCGAACTACGGGGATTGGGGGGAGGAGGCCCGGTTCAGCGTACCGACCCCGGACCACTACCTTCCGCTCCTGTGGGTGGCTGCGCTTCGGCCCCCGGGGGATCGGGTGACGTTTCCCTACGAAGGATTCCAGAACCGGGCGGTCTCCATGCGGGCCGTGAGGGTGGGAAGCCCGTGAGAATCCATGATTCCACGGTCGCGCTGAACCTCGGATCTTTCGACCCGCAACAACGAATGGAGAAAATCCATGAACGTGATCGCATTTTGTGGCAGTGCGCGCCCCGAAGGGAACACGGAAGCGCTCGCGAGCGCCGTGTTGGATGGGGCACGGGAAAAAGGGGCGGGCATCCGCTTGGTGCGGATCGCCGACCTGGATCTTCGGCCGTGCCAGGGGTGCGGCGCCTGCCGCCCCGAAGGGAACTGCGTGCTGCGCGACGGCATGGATGAGGCGGCCTCGTCGATCCTGGCTGCCGACGCCGTGGTGTTCGCCTCACCGGTGTACATGTGGCAGGTGCCGGGCCCGGCCAAGACCTTCATCGACCGAATGTGCCGGTTCCTCACCCCGGAACTGACCTCCCGGATTCCTGCGGGCAAGCGGATCGGCTTTGCGTACACCCAGGGGAACCCCGACCCCGACGCCTTCGCCGCCTACTTCGACTACCTGGAGCGGATGTTCGGGTTCCTGGGGTTCGCCCCCGCCGGCCGGGTTCTCGCCACAGCCACCCGGGAGAAAGGCGACGTGCTTCGCCAGTCGCAGCCCTTGGCAAGGGCGCGGGAACTGGGCGCTCGCCTGGTGGCTGCGGCCCCGGAGGGGTAGTCGCCCGGGAGAGACGAGGTTCTTGCGCCGCAGGGCAAGTTTTCTGTTGACAGAAAGTTTGCATGCGGAATATACACACGGAAACATCGCGCATCGAAACCAACACGAAGACACTCCCATGCGGATCCTTTTCTGCGACACCTCCTTTCCGGCGGCCCGGGCCACCCTGGGCCGGTATCTGCCAGATGACGAGATCGTCTGCTGCCCCCAGTCGGAACTGGCCGACCACATCGGCGCGGCCGAGGTGGCGATCCCCCTCATGGCGCGCCTGGACGCCGAACTCCTGGAAAACGCGGGGCGGCTCCGGCTAATCCACCAGTTCGGGGTGGGCCTGGAAGGCGTGGACATCGAGGCTGCGCGGCGCCGGGGCATCGCCGTGGCCAACGTGCCGAGTGGCGATACGGGCAACTCGGTGTCGGTGGCCGAATGGGTCCTGTTCCTGATGCTGGCTCTGGCCCGGGACTTCCCCAGCGCCGCGAGCGCCGTGAGGGAACGCCGCCTCGGCGTGCCCGTGGGCACGGTGCTCTTCGGCAAGCGCGCTGGCGTCGTGGGGTTGGGTAACCTGGGCCGGGCCATCTCCGCACGGCTCAAGGCGCTGGGAATGGAAGTCTGGGCCGTGCGCAGGACCCCGGCGCCCACCCCGCCCGAGGATCTGGACTTCCTGGGCGGGCCCGGGGACCTGGGGGCCCTGCTGGAGGCGGTGGACTTCCTGATCCTCGCCGTGCCCCTCACCCCGCAGACCCGGGGGCTCATCGGACGGCGCGAACTCGCGCGGATGAAGCCCACCGCGTTCCTGATCAACGTTTCCCGGGGACCGGTGGTGGACTACGACGCACTGCTCGAAGCGCTGGAGAATCGCCGCATCGCCGGTGCGGGGCTCGACGTGTTCTGGACCGAGCCACCCGATCCCGAGGATCCCCTGTTCCGCCACAACGTGATCGCCTCGCCCCACATCGCGGGGGTCACGGACTTCTCCTACGACCTGATCGCCAAGGCGGTGGCGGACAACGTGGAGCGGCTGCGCAGCGGCCGTCCCCTCCGGCACCTAGCCTGGTCGTAGAGGGGGTCAGGGAAAGGGCCGAGCATGCGCACCCTGTTCTACCCCCGAAGCGTCGTGATCGTCGGCGTGTCCGACGCCCCCCACAATCTGGGCCGCACCATCGTGGAGAACCTGGAGCGGTTCTCGTTTCCGGGCCGGGTCCACCTGGTGGGCCGCAACGGCGGCCGGCTCGGCGGCCGTCCGATCCACCGGACCCTCGAGGAGGTTCCCGACACGCCGGACCTGGCGGTCATCCTGATCCCGGCCCCGTACGTGCCAGACGCGCTGGAGGTGTGCGGACGACTAGGCATCCGGCGGGTGGTCATCGAGTCGGGCGGGTTTGGCGAGTACGCGGAGGAGCGGCGAGAGGACGAGCGCCGGCTCCTCGACATCGCCGAGCGGTACGGGATCCGGTTCGTCGGTCCCAACTGCATCAGCATCGTGAACCTGGACAACGGGCTGGTCCTTCCGTTCATGGCCATGGACCCGGCCGCGATCCGCAAGGGCCCCGTTTCCCTGATCTCCCAGAGCGGGGGGGTCGTGTTCGGGGGGATCAAGCTGTTCTCGTGCGAGAACCTCGGGGTGAACAAGCTCATCAGCATGGGCAACAAGCTCGACCTGGACGAGAATGACTACCTGGAGTACCTCATCCGCGACCCGGGGACCCGGATCATCGCCCTCTACCTGGAGAGCATCACCGACGGGCGACGGCTGATGAATCTTGCGGCCTCCACGGACAAGCCCATCGTAGTGCTCAAGGCCAATACCGCCCCGACCAGCCACGAGATCGCCCGGTTCCACACGGCGGCCCTGGCCGGCGACGAAACGGTGTGCGACGCCGCACTGGCCCAGGCCGGGATGCACCGGGTGCACAGCCTTTCGGAGTTGGCCGCCCTTCTGAAGGGGTTCCAGCTTCCCCCCATGGCCGGCCCCAACCTGGCGGTGATCGGCCGGTCCGGGGGGCAGATCGTGATGGCGGCGGACGCGGCCGCCGCCAACGGGTTTCGCCTGGTTCGCTTTCCCGACTCCCTCCTGGAGAAGATCCGCAGCCGGGTCCGGGCCGGCGTCATCCGGCTCACGAATCCCCTGGACCTGGGCGACGTGTTTGACCTGGGGTTTTACGCCGACGTGGTGGAAGCGGCCCTGGCCCAACCCGAGGTGCACGGCGTGCTGCTGCAGCACCTCCACAGCCGGGGGAAAGAGACCGAGGCCACCCTGGAACTCCTCCGGGCCGTGCGGGACCTCTCCTCGAGATACGAAAAACCCGTGGCCGTGTGCTTCATGACGGAACGGGACGAGTGGTTCACCGTGAAGACGGCCACCGACTTCCCGCTCTTTCTGGAGCCGGCTGAAGCCCTCCGGGCCCTTGCGGCCTCGCGCCGACACGCGCAAAACACCAGAAAACCGGTGCCCCTCACGGTCACCGGCCCGAGGTCTCCGGCTGGCACGGGCCGTGTGGCAGAGGCGGAAGAGACGTTTGCGCGTTTGGCGGCGGCCGGCTTGCGCGTTCCCCCATACGCCTTTGCCGGGAGTGCGGACAAGGCGCTGCAAGCGGCAGACCGGTTGGGCTACCCCGTGGCGCTCAAGATCGCGTCCGCCGAGATCGTGCACAAAACCGAGGCCGGCGGCGTGCGGGTGGGCGTGCGGGGCCGCCGGGAACTGGAACGGGCGCTGGAGGACATGAAGGCCCGGTTCGGGCCGCTCCTTACGGACGGCCGGGCCGTCTTCCTCGTGCAGCGGATGGCCCCATCGGGGGTGGAGGTGCTCCTCGGAACGAAGCACGACCCCGAGTTCGGGCCCGTGGTGCTGTTCGGCATGGGTGGTGTGTTCGTGGAGGTGTACCGGGACGTGGCGGTGCGGGTGGCCCCCGTGTCTGAGTCCGAGGCCGCCGAGATGATCGCCGAGGTCCGCGGGAGCCTTCTTCTGGAAGGATTCCGGGGCCACCCAAGAGCCGACGTGGCCGCCCTGGCCCGAACGATCGCCGCGTTCTCCCGGATCCCGATCGGGACCCCCGACATTGTGGAACTGGAGATCAACCCCCTGCTCGTCCTGGAAGAGGGCCGGGGTTGCGTGGCCGTGGACGCCCGCATGAGGGTGCGAACGCCGGAACCGTCGACCCGCGCGGACGTGCGCCCTGCCCCACCGGCCGCGCTTGGGGCCTGAGCCCCGGGAGCAGACGCCATGCTGTTTCGAGAGTGTCTGTGTTTCGCCTTGGGGAAGGTGTCCCGGGCCATGGCCCGGGTCTACCGGGAGAGGCTGGAGCCCTACGGCCTGACTCAGCCCCAGTTCTTCCTCCTGATCGCCCTGTACGAAGAGGACGACATCCCCATCTCGCGGCTCGGGGCCAAGGCGGCTTTGGACAAGTCCAGCCTCACCGGCATCCTCGACCGCTTGGAGCGGGATGGCTTCGTGGTGCGGGCAGCGAGCCCTGACGACCGCCGGGCGATCCACGTGCGACTCACCCCGAAGGCCCGGGCGTTGGAAGGGGATCTGAGGCGCATCTACGAAGAAACGAACCGGGCATTCCTCTCCCGGCTCACGGACGAGGAACGGGCCGTTGTGGACCGGGTGGTGGCGAAACTCGAGGGAGAGGATCCAGGGGCAACGTGCGCGGGATGGGACACGGAGCGCGCGACGACCGACGCCGGTGGCGCCTGCGAAGGAGAGTCGGGATGAACGGGGTCGAAAGGGCCGCACGGGAGGGGCGTACCGTGCTCTCCGAGCACGAGGCCAAGCGCCTCTTGGCAGCGTACGGGATCCCCGTCACCCGGGAGATCCTCGTGGGACGGCGCGAGGATCTTCCCGGAGCAGCCCGGGAGGTCGGGTATCCCGTGGTCTTGAAAGCATGTTCCCCAGAGATCGCCCACAAAACCGAAAAGGACCTGATCCGTCTAGACATCCGAAGCGACGAGGAACTCCTGGGCGCCTACGACGCGGTGCGGGCGCGCATGGAAGGCGCCCGACCGACCGTTCTGGTCCAGGAAATGGTGAAGGGCCCCAGGGAACTCGCGATCGGCATGATCCGGGATCCCCAGTTCGGGCCGTGCGTCATGTTCGGGCTGGGGGGCATCTTCACCGAGATCCTGAGGGATGTCTCTTTCCGGATGGCGCCGATCGGAACCGAGGATGCCCTGGAGATGATGCATGAGATTCGGGGGCACAGGATCCTCGAAGCGGTCCGGGGCATGGAGTCGGCCGACCTGGACCGGCTGGGCGAGATCCTCGTCCAAGTGGGCCGGATCGGGCTCGAGCACGAGTCCATCCGGGAAATCGATATCAACCCGGTGATCCTGTGCGGCGCCCGGCCCGTCGCGGTGGATGCTCTGGTGGTGCTCAAACGGAAGGACGAGGCGTGAACCGCGGGCTACGAGCCTTGCTGTCCCCCCGCAGCGTGGCGGTCGTTGGGGCCACCCCCGACCCGGGCAAGCTGGGGTACAGCGTGTGTGAAAACCTTCTTCAGGGTGGCTTTCCGGGCGAGGTGTACCCGGTGAATCCCCGGCATCGAGAAATCATGGGCCGGCGGGCGTACCGGTCGCTGGAGGACATTGGGCGGCCTGTGGACCTGGTGCTGAGCGCCGTGGGCGCACGGGCCACGATCGATCTGGTGGAGAGGTGCGGCCGGGCAGGGGTTCGCGCTGTTGTGGCTTTTGCCGCCGGGTTTCGGGAGGTCGGCGGGACCGGGCAGCGGCCCGAGGAGGAACTCGGCGCCGCGGCGGACCGGGCGGGGGTGTGCCTCCTGGGACCCAACACCCCGGGTCTGATCCACGCCGGGCTTTCCCTGAACGCGACCTTCTTTCCGTTCCGGGTCGAGCCGGGTCCGGTGGCGGTGATCACCCAGAGTGGCGGTGTGGGCGGGGCCATCTACCGGAAGCTCCTGGAGGAGGGAACGGGCATCGCCTACTGGATCGGCGTGGGAAACCGCACGCGCACCGACTTCGCCGACCTCGTGCCCGCTGTGAGCGAGAACCCTGCCGTACGCGTGGTGGCCCTGTACCTGGAGGGGACGGAGCGGGGCCGCGACCTGATCGCCGCCCTTCGGGCTGCGTCGTGCCGTAAGCCCGTGGTGGTGCTCAAGGGCGGGCGCGGGGAAGGCGCCGACTCCCTCACCCTGGGCCACACCGGGAGCCTGGCAGGAGCCGGGCCTGTGGTGCAGGGCGTGTTGCGGCAAGCCCGGGCGATCCAAGTGGGCACCGCCACCGAACTCGCCTGCGCCTGCAAGGCGCTTGCCCTGTGCCCGGCCCCGCCCGGTGGTCGGGTCGGGATCCTCACCCCCTCGGGGGGCGGGAGCATCGTGATCCACGACATCCTGGCCGAATGGGGAACGCCCCTAGCCGATCTATCGGACAACACCCGGCAGAGGCTCCGGGATTCGATTGGCAATGTGTCAGCGGTGATCTTGAAAAATCCACTAGACCTCACCACCTCTGGGTTCGACGCGGGGCTGTACGGCCGGGTCGCACGGCGCATGGCAGAAGCGCCGGAGGTGGACATCCTCCTGGCCGTGTTCCCGATCCACAAGGACTTCCCGCCGCCCGACGAGCATCTGGTCGAGATCCGGCGGAACACGGGAAAGCCGGTGGTGGTCTACTGGATCGCCATCGACCGCCTGGCCCAAGAGGAAGATACCCGACGCCGCGCCCTGGAGGCCCAAGGGGTGCCCGTGTTCCTCCTGCCCGAGGAGGCCGCGTGGGCCGTGCGGAGCCTGTCCCTCCGAGGTGGATGGCGAACCGGGCGGGTGAGTCGGCGGGACACAAGGCTGTCTGCTAGACCCCCCGTGAACCTTCTGGGGGAAACCGGAGAGTAGGACATGCGCACCGAACCGGAATGTTTGGCGTGCATTCGACGCGTGGCACTTTCGGCGGCCCGGAACGCTGCGGGGCCGGATGCCCGGGCCCAGACGATCCTCGCAACCGAGGTTTCGAACCTTCCCGTGTGGGGCGAACTCCCAGACCACCGCACCCCGCCGGAAGCGCTGGAGACGGTCCTCACCTGGCTTCGCGACCGCACGGGGGTGTGGGACCCGTTCCGGGAATCCAAGCGCCACGAGATGGAGGGGGCGAAGCGCGCCCTCCCCAAGGTGGAGGAGACGCTTCGCCGGTCCGCCAGCCCCTTCGAGACCCTGCTGCGGATCTGGTGCATCGGAAACGCGCTGGATCGGATGGTGCACCCGAACGGCACCCCCGACGTGGAAAAGGAGATCAGGGAAAAGCTGGAGCACCCGGTGCAGGGCGGGGGGATGGACGAGGCGATACGGCTATTCGAAGGAGCCACACGGATCGTCTGCCTGGCGGACAACGCCGGGGAAGCCGTTCTGGATCGCGTGGCGATTTCGACCCTCCGGGATCTGACCGGTGCGGAGGTCACCTATGTGGTCCGGAGCGAACCGGCCCTGAACGACGTCACCGAAACGGAGGCCAGGTGGGTCGGGCTCGATGGGGTGGCCGCGGTGGTCCCCAACGGGATCCGGGGCCCCCTGCCCGGAACCATTGTTCGCCGGTGCTCGCCGGACGTACGCGAACGCATCCGCGAGGCAGACTTAGTGGTTGCCAAGGGCGGCGGAAACCTCGACACCGTGGACGAATACGGCTGCCTTGGACGACCGACGGTTTTCCTGTTCCAGGCGAAATGCGCCGTGCACGAAAGGCGGCTCAATCTGACCCCGGGGTACCCGACCGTTCTGGTCCGCCGGGCCCCCCAACTGCCCCCGCACGGTGACCCGGCGCCCGGCCGCCTAGCCGCCGAGCCGCCGAGCCAAGATGTCTTGCAGGGCCCCCTCCAGGTCCGGGTACCGGAACTCGAACCCGGCCTCCAGGAGCCTTCGGGGCACCATGCGCTGGCTCGCGAGCAGGGTGCTCCCGAACTCTCCCAGCACGAGCTTCACCGCGAACGCCGGGGCCGGGGTGAACGCCGGCCGGCCCAGCACCCGCCCGAGGGTGCGGGCGAGATCGATCTGCCGCACGGGGTTGGGGCTGCACAGGTTGAACACCCCCTCCAAGTCGGGCCGTTCCAGGAGGAACCGGATGGCCCGGCACAGGTCCTCGAGGTGGATCCACGAAAACCACTGCCGGCCCGAGCCCACCGGACCGCCCAGGAACCGCTTGGTCATCTTGGCGAGCTCGGCGAGCGCCCCGCCCCCGGGGCCCAGCACGATGCCGAACCGGGGGATCACCACCCGGGCGCCCTTCTCCCGGGCCCTTAGGGCCTCGGCCTCCCAGTCCCGGGCCACCTTCGCGAGGAAGTCGTTCCCGAGCGGGGCGTCTTCGTCGAGCTCCCGCTCCCCCGCGTCCCCGTAGATCCCCACGGCCGAGGTGCTGACCAGGGTGAACCCATTGGCCTCCTGGGGGATCGCGTCCACCAGGTTCCGGGTGGTCCGGACGCGGCTTTCCCGGATCATCACCTTTTTCTCGGGGGTCCATTTGCCCACGATCGGCGCCCCGGCCAGGTTCACGGCGGCGTCGCACCCGGCCACCGGTTTCCACCACGGACCCCACTCCATGGGGTTTCCCGTGACGAGCTGGTCGCAGGCGGGCACCGCCCCGGTCTTCTCCGACGGGCGCACGAGGAGCACGGCCTCATGCCCGGTCTCCCGCAGGAACGGCACGAGCCGGCTCCCCACGAACCCTGTGGCTCCGGTGAAAAAGATGCGCATGGGAGACTCCCTCCGGCGGTTTGCGGTCTACGGTCTACGGTCGGCGGTCCACGGTCGCCGGTCTACGGTCTGCGGTCCGCGGTCGGCGGCGACGCGGCGAGAAACGGCCGCAGGCGCTCCAGGGTCTTGGGGCCGATGCCCGGGACGGCGGTGAGTTCGTCCACGGTGCGAAACCCTCCCCTTCGCTCCCGCTCGGCCACGATGGCCTCGGCCCGGGCCGGGCCGATCCCCGGCAGGGCCGCGAGATCCACGGCCGTGGCCCGGTTGAGATCCACGGGTTCGCCCACGAGGAGCCGCTCCCACTCGGCCCGGGGCGTAAGCGGCGGGAACTCGGCCGGGGGCGGCCGCAGCACCGAGAGCCCCACCCCGAGCCAGGCCACCCCGGCCAGGAGCAGCACGCCGATGGGCCAGCGGCTCTCCCGGGCCTGCCCGGTCACCCTCTCCCCTCCTCCGCCGGCAGGAGCACCTCGTCGGTCTTGATCCGGATCCAGCCCCGCCGGGTGAGCCGAAGATCGGGCAGAAAATCGCACGACAGGAACAGAAGCGTGTAGTTGGGGTCGGAATGGGCGTAGCCTCCGGCCTCCATCGCGGCCTGGAAGGCCGAGGCCGCTTCGGCTGCCCCCTCGAAGGGGCCCGGCATCTGGATCCCAGCCAGGGGAAACGGAAACTCCCGGGCCCCCTCCCCGTCCCCGATCACGGCGATCCCCCCGCCCATGGCCCGGACCCGCCCGAGGGCCTCGGCCATGGCCTCCGGGTCCCGGCCGGCCACGAGGATGCCGGCGTTGGTGGTGTAGGTGCTGGCCACAGCCCGGAGCCCGTCCCCCAGGCCCAGCACCACCCCCCGGCCGATCCAGGCCCCCGTGCGGTCGGTGAGGGCGAGCACGTGGGCCTCCGGGTGCGCGGGCCACAGGCCCGGGCCCCGGGGCTCCAGCGCCACCGGCTCCTCCCGGGTGATGACCGCGTTCGCAAGCCGGCCGGCCGGAAAGGGGTTTGGCGCGTGGGGGGGCAACACGAACCGCTCGGGCCCCCAGGCCGGCACGGGGGGCTCCCCTCCCCGGTACGCCTCGGCCCAGGGGAACGACGCGCTCGGGGCCGGCACCACGAGCCGCCCCTCCCGGGCCGCAACCCGGCCGGCCACCACCACGGCCACCGGGGTGGGATCGCGAAGGTCGGTGAGGAGATTGAGGTCGGCAAGCCGCCCCGGCGCCACGGCCCCCAGGTCCTGGTCGAGCCCCAGGAACGCGGCGGCGTTTCGGGTGGCCAGGGCGTAGGCCGTGTGCTCCGGCACCCCGGCTCCGAGGGCGATCCGGATCAGGTGGTCGGTGAGGCCCTTTCTGACGATCTGGTGCGCCTTGGCCCCGTCGGTGGTGAGGGTGAGCCGGTCGTGGAAGGCGGTGCGGCCGAGCACGGGCAGAAGCGCCTCCAGGTCCTCCCGCAGGCTCGAGTGCCGGAGCAGAACCCAGAGGCCCTGCCGGAGCCGTTCGAGCGCCTCGTCGGCCGTGATGGCCTCGTGGCACGACCGGATCCCGGTGGCCGCGAGGGCCGGAAGCCGGCGGGCGCTCGCCCCGGCGGTGTGCCCGTCGGCGAACCGGCCCCGGGCCCGGGCGTCCTCGATGCGCCCGAGGAGCCGGGGCGCCCGGTCGGGCCGCAGAAAATCGGTCCACCGGGTCATCTCGCCGGTGCACAGCACCTCGGGCCGCTCGAGGAGCCGCCGGAGCGGTTCTTCTCCAAACACCTCGGCCTCCTCAGGGAACCAGGACTGGCTCGCGATCCGGGCCACCCAGAACACCCGGCCTAGGGCGGCCCGGCTGAGCGCCCCGGCCAACTCGGCGAACCGGTCCGGCCCCAGGGCCAGGTAGAGGAGCAGGTTGTCGTAGACGAGGCAGGTGGTCCCCCGGCATACGGCGGCCTCGGCCAGGGCCAGGGGGTTGTGGAACGGCCAGGGGTGGGTGTGGGGCTCGATGTAGCCGGGCACGACGACGAGGCCCCGGGCGTCCAGGACCGCCGTCCCCTCCCCCACCGGACCGTCCCAGGGCCCGACCCGGGCGATCCGGTCGCCGCACACGGCCACGTCGGCCGCGGCCACCTCGCCGGTGAACGCGTTCCACACCCGACCGCCCCGCACCAGGAGGTCCGGGGCCTCGAGTCCCTGGGCCACCCGCACGAGGCGCCACCGAAGGTCAGGACTGCACGGGATCGCCAAGCACGCCTCCTTTCCTTTGGCTGGGCGGCGCAACAGCCGCAAATTGTGAAGTCGTGGATCGTGAATCGGTGTAACGTGCGAACGCTGGGACGTGCGGACGCGGGGACGGGTCCACTGCCGCAGGTCGTTCGTCGTTTGTCGTTCGTCGAGAGAACAGCCGTCAACCACCGCAAGTCGTTCGTTACCGCTCGTACGAAGACCAACGAAAGTATTGTCAGATCCACGGCGTTGCTGCGGAAACCTGCGGGTGGGGGGCTGGTGGAGAGCCGGGTGCGGCCCCTTACCTCGCCGTGCCATCACCACGCCCGGATCGCTTTGAAAGATCCGGAACGTCCGCCACCGCCGCCCCGCCCTGCCGAGCCGACAACGGCATGGAAAGGCGCGGTGATCGGGTGCCGCACTCGCGCCCGGCCGGAACCAATCCCCCACCCGCCCCCGGCAATACTTTATGAAGGTATTCGTAGTAACGGGCGAAGCCCCACGACCAACGACTTACGACCAACGACCTACGACCGACGCCCTAACGTCCTCGCGCCCGCCGCCCGCAGCCTAGCCGCCTAGCCGCTCAGCTGCCTAGCTGCCCAGCCGCCCAGCCATGCCACCGCGGACAGACCTCCGGCGTCGGGAGTCCCTCGAGGCACAGGAGCCTCCGGTGATGGCGCACCCCCCCGCCGTCGTCCCGGTACACGTCGAGGAGGGTTCCGCCGGGGCATCGGAGGCAGGTCTCGGGCTGGTGGGGGAACGCCGTGGCCGCGGCCTTGGCCACGAGCCCGTCGGCCGCGGTCCAGACCCGGCCCGTCCCCCGATCGCCGAACTCCACCCGGCCCACCCTCCGGATCACGATGCGGCCACGGTCTTCGGCCACCTCGCCCAGGCACTCGACCCGGTCCCCCGCCCGGAACCCGTGCCGGTCCTGGGCCGCCCGGGACACCCGCAGGTACACGGGCGCGTCGATCCGGGTCCAACCCAGGTGGGCGCCGGCGAGCACCACCAGAAACCCCTGGTACCGCACCCGGCTCCCGGCGTCCACCTCCTGGACGAAGCGGGGCTTCACCTCGGCCACCTCGCCCGACACCTCCACCCGCCGGCCCACCGTCTCGTCGAACCAGCGCTCGAAGGCTTCGAGCTCCCTGCGGAAATCGAGCCACTGGCCGGGCGTGAGCAGAAGCCGGGGCTGCTGGTGAACCTTCTCCTCGTCGTACTCGGGGCATCCCCGGCACAGCCGGCCCACGTGGCGGAATTTGCGTTTGCAGGTCTTGCCCTTCTCGAGCCGCTTGCACCGCCACCGGAAGTAGAGGCACCCCCGCGGGTAGCACCCCTTTTCCCGGAGCACGTGGTACGGGCTCACTGACCCCGCGAAGTCCTGGTGAGCCACGTGATCGCAGGCGAACACCCCCCTTCGCTTCCAGGGGTTCGAAAACCGCTCGGCCTTTCGCATCCCGCGCCTCCGCTCCGCCCGGCGAATGGGGGAGCCTGGGAGTGTACCCCGGCGGGGACCCGGCTGCCACGTCCCCGGGGTTGCAACGGCCCCGCCCCCCGGCGTACGGTACGCGCCTGAATTTTCATTCAGCACGGCACGCGGCGGAGTTGCCGCGGGGAGGAAGGCCATGAAGCGGGGTTGGGTACGAGGGGTCTGCGCCACCTTCACCGCCGCCCTGTTGGCGGGCACGGCCGCGTACGCGGCGGATCCGCTCCGGCTCGACCTGCCGGGCGCGGTCACCCTGGCCCTGGAGCAGAACCACGAGGTGCGGCGGGCCCGGGAGAAGCTCCTCCAACTCGAAGGTCAGATCACCGAGGTCAAAAGCCAGGTCTACCCCCAACTCGGCGTGGAGGCGGCCTACCGGCGAAGCTACGACGAGAGCTTTCTCGACACCTTCGGCGGGTTCATCCAGCCCGAGGCGACGAACTTCTACCAGATCAAGGGCACGCTGGATCAGATCCTCTTTTCCTGGGGCCGGGTGTCCACCGCCATCGAGATCGCCCGGGTGGCCCGGGAGCAGGCCTCCTGGGAACTCCAGGCCGTGGAGCGGGACGTGAAGCTCCGGGTCCACGAGGCGTTCTACGACCTCCTGCTCGCCCGCCGGCTGGTGGAGGTAGCCCAGGAGACCCTGACCCAGAAGGAGCGGCACCTGGAGGTGGCGCAGAAGCGGTTCGAGGCCGGGGTGGTGAACGAGTTCGAGGTGGTCCGGGCCCGGGTGGCGGTAGCGAACGCCCGGCCCCCCGTGATCCAGGCCCAAAACCGGGTGCGCCAGGCCCAGGCGCGGCTCAACAACCTGCTGGCCCGACCCCAGGACGCCCCCCTGGACCCCGTGGGCGAGCTCGCCCAGGAACCGCTGGCCGTCGGGGATCTGGGGGCCGTGATCGAGCAGGCCTGGGAGCGGCGGCCCGAACTGGCGGCCCTGGCCCGGGCCCGGGAGATGGCCGAAAAGAGCCTCAGGCTGGCCGAGGCCGAGAACAAGCCCACGGTGGGCCTGCGGGGGGAGTACGGGTTCGGCAGCCAGGAGTGGGACCGGCTCGATTTCCGCCGCGAGCAGTGGGTCGTGGGGGTGCAGCTGCGCTGGCCCTTCTTCGACGCCGGGAAGACCCGGGGCAAGGTGGCTCAGGCCCGAAGCCAGCTCAGGGACGTGGAGATCGCCATCGACCAGGCGAAGCAGGGGATCGCGCTGGAGGCCAAGGTGGCGCTCGATGCCGTGGAGGAGGCCCGCCAGATCATCGAGGCCGCGGGCCAGAACATCGAACAGGCCGAGAAGGCCTTGGAGCTCGCCGAGGCCTCGTACCGCTACGGCGTGGGCACGGCGCTCGACGTGACCGACGCCGAACTGGGCCTCACGGCGGCGCGCACCGATCTGGCCCGGGCCCTGCGCGACTACATGGTGGCCCGGGCCCGGGTGCTGGCCGTCACGAACGATCTTTGACCGGCCCCGAAACCTTTCTTCGGTTCCCGGGTAGAAGAAGGTCCGTTTTCCCCGGCCCCGGCGGGGGCCGAAGACCCTTGAGCCCATGACGATACCGCACGAACTGGCCGGGATCGGCCAAGACCTGCTGGCCGAGATCGCGGAGATCTGGCCCTACTTCCTTGTCGGGGTGGCCCTGGAGGCCTGGATCCGCACGAAGAAGTGGCACCTCAAGATCCGCCGGACGCTCACGCGCTACGGGCCGTGGGCCGTCCTGATCGCCACGGTGCTGGGGGTGGTGAGCCCCCTGTGCGCCTGCGGCATCCTGCCGCTCACGATCAGCCTGATCCTCGGGGGGCTGCCGCTCGCGCCGGCCATGAGCCTTCTGGTCACCTCGCCCCTCATGAGCCCGGCCGGGTACACCCTGGCGGTGAAGAATCTGGGGCCATACTGGGCCAACGCCGAACTCGCCGCCGCGGTGCTCATGGGGCTCTTCGCCGGCATGGTGACCCACTGGTTCGAGACCCGGGGGCTCCGGCTCGAGACCCTGTTCCGCAAGGAACTGCCCCAGGGAAACTTCCACGACCCCGATTACCCCGAGGAGATCCTTCGCTGCCACTGCAACGAGATGCTGAGCAAGCGGGTCGAGGCCCGCGGCGGGCACCCCGTGCTCGTGTACCTGGCCAAGGCCTGGGAGGGCGGGGTCAAGGTGGGGAAATACGTGCTCCTGGGGCTCCTCATCTCCGTGGTGGCCCAGCGGTACGTGCCCAACGAGTGGATCGACCGGCTCCTCGTCTCGGGGAGTCCCCTGTCCGTGCTGGGCCTCACGGTGGCCGTGGTGCCCCTTCACATCACCCAGATCACCGCCACGGCGATCCTGTTCGGGTTCAGCGACCTGGCCGTGTCCCGCGCCGCCGGCATGGCGTTCCTGGTGGGCGGACCGGTCACCGCCCTTCCGGTGATGGGCGTGTTCGTGACCCTCTTTCGGCCGCGCCTTCTCGCCCTGTACTTGGGCATCTGCCTCGTGGGCACCCTGCTCGTGGCCTGGTCGTTCCAGGCGCTCGGGTGGGTGGGCCTGTGAATTTTCGCCTTTACACAAAACGCTTTCGCTGATACCCTTTCGCTCTTCGCTTCGAGGCACTCCGAAGTGGGCCATTCGCCCACTTTTTTCGTTTCGGCCCGGCTATGCACAGAAGCGCAAAGGAAACCGAACTCGTGGGCCTCCTGGGCCCGGTGGTGGAGGACGCCGGCTACGAGCTGGTGGACCTGCGGCTTCGCACCGAGGCCGGCCGGCTGGTGCTGCGCGTTCTTGCGGACCGCCCCGGCGGGATCACCCTGGACGAGTGTGCCCGGCTGAGCCGGGAACTGAGCGCCCACATGGACGTGGCCGACCCGATCCGTGGGGCCTACGTGCTCGAGGTGTCGAGCCCGGGCATCCGACGGCCCCTGACCCGGCCCGAGCACTTCGACCGGTTCGCCGGGGAACGGGTGGTGGTGAAGACGACGACGGCCCTCGAGGGAAGAAAAACCTTCCGGGGCACGAACGCCGGGCTTTCGGCCGACGGCCGGTCGGTGCGGGTGGAGGAGCACGGCGGCGGGACGGTGGAGATCCCGCTCGAGATCGTCCGGGAGGCGCAACTCGACCCGGAAATCCGGTTCTGAGGCGCCGCGACAAGGGACACACGAGACCGTACGGGGAAACCATGAAAGATCTGAACCGCGTCATCGATCAAGTCGTCCGGGAGAAGGGAATCGATCGGGAGGTCCTGATCGACGCCCTGGAGCAGGCCATGGCCACGGCCGCCCGGCGGCAGTTGGGCAACCGGAACATCGAGGCCCAGTTCAACGAGGAAACCGGGCAGGTGGAGATCCTGGAGTACATGACCGTGGTGGAGGAGGTGGAGGACTCCTACACCCAGATCAGCCTCCAGGAGGCCCGGGAAAAGTACGACCCCGAGTGCGAGGTGGGCGACGAACTCGGCATCCCCCTGGAGTTTCGCGACATGGGCCGGATCACGGCCCAGGTGGCCAAGCAGGTCATCATCCAGAAGGTGCGGGAGGCCGAGCGGGAGCTCATCTACAACGAGTTCATCGACCGCCGGGGCGAGATCATCAACGGCATCGTCCAGCGGTTCGAGCGGGGCGACATCATCGTGAACCTCGGCCGCACCGACGCCGTGCTCCCCCACTCGGAGCAGATCCGCAGCGAGAACTACCGCCAGGGCGACCGGATCCGGGCGCTACTGCTCAAGGTGCAGAAGGAGTCCCGGGGCCCCCAACTTGTGCTCTCCCGGACCCATCCCGATTTCGTGAAGAAGCTCTTCGAGGCCGAGGTGCCCGAGATCCGCGAGGGCATCATCGAGATCAAGGGCTGCGCCCGCGACCCGGGCGAACGGGCCAAGCTGGCGGTGGTGTCCCATGACCCCGACGTGGACCCCGTGGGCGCCTGCGTCGGGGTGCGCGGGAGCCGGGTGCGCGCCGTGGTCCAGGAACTCAAGGGCGAGCGCATCGACATCGTGGTGTGGAACGAGGAGCCCGCCCTGTTCGCCGCCAACGCCCTCTCCCCCGCCCAGATCTCCCGGGTGCTGGTGGACGAGGAGCGCCAGACCATGACCGTGATCGTGCCCGAGGACCAACTGAGCCTCGCGATCGGCCGCCGCGGCCAGAACGTCAAGCTCGCGGCGAAGCTCATGGGCTGGAGGCTCGACATCATCACCGAGCAGGAGGCCCGGCGCCGGGAGGAGGAACGGGGTAAGATGCTCCAGCTTCCCGGCATGGACCCCCTCAAGGTGGCCCTGCTCGGCCGGATCGACGTGCACACCCAGGAGGATCTCTCCAAGGTGCCGATCCCGAAGCTCTGCGAGGCGCTCGGCATCGAGACCGAGGAGGCCGAACTCCTACGCGAGGCGGCCCGCAAGGCCTTCGAGGCGGAACTGATTGCGGCCACGAGCCAGGAACAGGAGGGGGCGGAGGCCGAACCGGAGGAATCGCAACCGGAGAGCCCGGCCGAAGAGGCGGCGGCCGGAACCGAGGAGGACGCCGCGGAGGAACCGCCGGCGCAGGAGTAAAGCCCCACCGGACCGGGAGGGCTCCCCACGGGGTATCAGAAACCACTCTTCCCTGGTAGGAAGGCGGGAATGGCGAAGATTCGGGTATTCGAAGCGGCAAAGAAGCACGGGGTCGAGGTCCAGGATCTCCTCAACGCGCTGACGGAACTCGGGGTGAAGGTCCGAAGCCACCTGTCCCCGGTGGACGAGGCCGAACTCCAGCCGGCGTTGAAGACGCTGGGCGCCGGTGAGGCCGAAGAGGAGAAGCCCGCCGCCCCGAAGCCGGGTAAGGTGGTCCGCCGGCGACGCCGGAAGAAGGAAGAGCCCGAGGAGGCCGCAGCCGAGGCGGCCCCTGCGGAACCCGCCGAGGCCCAACCGGAGCCCGAACCCGCCCCCGTGGTAGAAACCGCACCCGCCGAACCGGCCCCATCCGAGGAGGCGCCGGCGCCGGAAGCCGAGGGCGAGGCCCGGGCCGAACCGGCCGAAGCCGCGGAGGCCGCTGCGGAGCAACCCGCCGAGGAAGCCGCCGAGAAGGAACCGGAGGAGGCCGCCGAAGCCGCCAAGGAGGAATCCGAGGGGGAGGAGCGGTTCAAGCTCAAGGTGGTGCGGTTCATCCACCATCTGCCGGAGCAACCGGCCCCTCCGCCGCCCTCCTACCAGATGTCCAAGGAGGAGCGCGAGGCCGCCAAGGCCGCCCGCAAGGCCCAGAAGGGCAAGAAGGGCAAGAAGGCCAGGCGCGAGGAGGCCCGGGGCAGGCCCCAGAAGAAGGCCGCCCCCCAGCCGCTCAGCACGGTGGCCCCCAAGGCCCAGAAGCGCAAAATCCGGATCGGCGAGGTCATCACGGTCTCCGACCTGAGCCAGCGGATGGGCGTGAAGGCCACCGAGCTCATCCGCCAGCTCATGGGCCTGGGGGTGCTCGCCACCATCAACCAGACCATCGACGTGGACACCGCGGCCCTAGTGGCCTCGGAGTTCGGCTACGAGGTGGAGAGCTACCAGGTGGGCGAGGAGGAGATGCTGGCCCAGGCCGAGGACCGGCCCGAGGACCTGAAGCCCAGGCCCCCCGTTGTCACGGTTATGGGCCACGTGGACCACGGCAAGACCTCGCTCCTCGACGCGATCCGGGAAACCCGGGTGGCCGACCGGGAGGCCGGCGGGATCACCCAGCACATCGGCGCCTACGAGGTGGAGACGAGCCGCGGGAAGCTCGTGTTCCTCGACACCCCCGGCCACGAGGCGTTCACCGCCCTTCGGGCCCGGGGCGCCAAGGTCACCGACATTACGGTGCTGGTGGTGGCGGCCGACGACGGCATCATGCCCCAGACCATCGAGGCCATCGACCACTCCAAGGCCGCCGGGGTTCCCATCATCGTCGCCATCAACAAGATGGACAAGCCCGACGCCGACCCCGACCGGGTGAAGCGCCAACTCACCGAGCACGGCTTGGTGCCCGAGGAATGGGGCGGCGACGTGATCTGCGTACCGGTGTCGGCCAAGAACCGCACCGGCATCGACGACCTCCTCGAGATGATCGCGCTCCAGGCCGAGCTCATGGACCTCAAGGCCAACCCCAACAAGCCGGCTCGGGGCGTGGTGATCGAGTCCAGGGTGGACCGGGGCCGAGGCCCGGTGGCCACGGTGCTCGTGCAGGACGGCACCCTCAAGGTCGGCGACGTGGTGCTCGCCGGCCAGCACTACGGCCGGATCCGGGCCCTCATCAACGACCAGGGCAAGCGGGTCAAGGAGGCCGGCCCCGCGATTCCCGTCGAGATCCTGGGGCTCGGGGGCGTGCCCACCGCGGGCGAGGCGTTCCAGGTGGTGGAGAGCGAGCGGGTGGCCAAACAGATCGCGGCCCGCCGCGCCGAGAAGGCCCGCCAGGAGGAGATGGCCAAGACCCGGAAGGTCAGCCTTGAAGACCTCCACGCCCGGCTGGCCGAGGGCGAGGTCAAGGACCTCAACCTCATCGTCAAGGCGGACGTGCAGGGCTCGGTCGAAGCTCTCACCAAGGCCCTGGAGGAGTGCTCCACCGAAGAGGTGCGGGTGCGGGTGATCCACGGCGCGGTGGGGGGCATCACCGAGAACGACGTGAACCTGGCGGCGGCCTCCGAAGCGATCGTCATCGGGTTTAACGTGCGCCCCGAGGCCAAGGCGGCCCAACTGGCCGAACAGCAGGGGGTGGACGTGCGCGTCTACAACGTGATCTACGAGGCGATCGACGACCTCAACAAGGCGGTCCAGGGACTCCTGGCCCCCACCGTCGAGGAGAAGGTGCTCGGCCGCGCCGAGGTGCGCCAACTGTTCCGGGTCCCCAAGGTGGGCACCGTGGCGGGGTGCTACGTCACCCAGGGCGTGGCCCAGCGCTCCGCCCGGGTGCGGCTCCTGCGCGACAACGTGGTCGTGTACGAGGGCCAGCTCGCAAGCCTCAAGCGGTTCAAGGACGACGTGCGCGAGGTGCGCGAGGGGATGGAGTGCGGGCTTTCCATCCAGAACTTCAACGACATCAAGGAGGGGGACGTCGTCGAGTTCTACGTGGTGGAAGAGAAGGCCCGGGGCGAGGACTAGGACGGGAGCCGTGGTCATCGGCGTCGCCCGGTTCGATCTCTATATTCCGGAGGCCCGGAGCCTCAAGGAGAAGCGCTCGGTCGTGCGTCGGGTGGTGGATCGGGTGCGAAACCAGTTCCCCGTGAGCGTGGCCGAGGTGGACAGCCTCGACCTCCACCAGCGGGCCACCATCGGATTCGCCGTGGTGTCCGGATCGGCCGAGGTGGCCGACCGGGTGGTGGAGGGCGTGCTCCGGTTCGTGGAGGACCAACACCTGGCCCAGATCCTCTCGGTGGACCGGGAGTTCGTCCACTTCTGACGTCCGTCGGCCCCGGACCCAACGGTGGAGATTGCGCCGACGTCGGACCGCGGCCATTTGGACAAGGCGGGGAATTGGCTTCCTAGCCTCCAAGCCTCCCAGCCTCCCAGCGTTTCAGCAGAGCCCATGGAAACCCGACGAACCCGCCGCGTGGCGGACCTGCTTCACCACGAGATCGCCTGGGTCCTGGAACGGGAACTCAAGGACCCCCGCGTGGGGTTCGTGACCGTGACCGGGGTCCGGGTGAGCGCCGACCTGCGCCACGCCCGCGTGTATTACACCGTGCTGGGCGACGAGGCCCAGCGGGCCGAGACCCAACGGGGCCTCGACAGCGCCCGGGCCTTTGTGCGGCGCGCGGTGGGAATGCGCATGCGCATCAAGGTGGTGCCGGACCTCAAGTTCGTCTACGACGAGGCCTTCGAGCGGGGGCTTCGCACCCAGGCCGCCATCGAGGACATCGCCGATGACGCGGAAAACCCGGATCGTTGAGGTCCGCCGGGCCCTGCTGTCGGCCCGGCGCGTGCTCCTGCTGTCCCATAAGAACCCGGACGGTGACGCCGTGGGCTCGTCGCTCGCCCTTCTCTCGGGCCTTTTGGCCCTGGGGAAGACATGCGACGTGGTGAACGTGGACGGAGTGCCGGCGAACCTGCTGTGGCTTCCGCTCGCCGAGCGGGTGGCGCTCCTCCCGGAGGACGGGGGCTACGACACCGTCGTGTTCCTGGACTGCGGCAACCCCGACCGGCCCGGGCTCGACCTCGAACCGCTGCGCGGGGCCCGCTGGGTCAACATCGATCACCACCCGGGCAACGGGGAGTTCGGCCAGGCCAACCTGGTGGACCCCGGGGCCTGCGCCACGGCCGAACTGGTGTACGAGGTGCTCCAGGCCCTGCAGGTGCCCGTGGGGTTCACGGCGGCCACCAACATCTACACGGCCATCCTGACCGACACGGGTTGCTTCCGGTTCTCCAACGCGAACGCCCGCGCCTTCGAGATCGCCTCCCGCATGGTGAACCGGGGCGTGGACCCCTCCTGGGTGGCCCAGATGGTATACGACCAGCAGCCGGTCAACCGACTGCGCCTCCTGAGCCGGGTGCTCGAGACCCTGGAGCTTTCGCCCCGGGACAAAGCGGCCTGTGTCACGGTGACCCGGGAGATGTTCCGGGCCACCCACACCGGGGTCGAGGACGTGGAAGGGTTCGTCAACTACCCCCGGTCGGTGTACGGGGTGGAGGTGGGATTCCTGCTCCGGGAGGAGGCCGACGGGAGGTACCGGGTGGCGTTCCGGTCCAAGGGCCGGATCGACGTTGCCGAGATCGCAAGCGAGTTCGGGGGCGGTGGCCACCGGAACGCCGCCGGCGCGACCATCGAGGGCACCGCCGCCGAGATCCGGCAGCAGATCTTCGACCGGGTCGAGGCGGCGTGGGACGACCTGCTTCTGCGGCGGCGCGAAGCCGGATGAGTGTACCCGGCGCGGGCCTGCTGGTCGTCCGAAAGCCCCCCGGCCCCACGTCACACACCACGGTCGCCCGGGTCCGGCGCGCCCTGGGAGCGGACAAGGCGGGCCACGCCGGCACCCTGGATCCGTTCGCCTCGGGGGTGCTCCTGGTAGGGCTCGGCCGGGCCACCCGGCTCCTCGAGTACCTGGTGGGGCATCCCAAGACCTACCGCGCCCGCGTCCGGCTCGGGGAGGAGCGGGACACCCTCGACCGCACCGGGGAACTCCTGCGCTCGGCCCCGGTGCCCCCCCTCGACCTCGCCGAACTCGAGGCCCTTCTGGCCCGGTTCCGGGGCCGCATCACCCAGGTTCCCCCGGCCCACTCCGCCATCAAGGTGGGGGGCGAGGCCCTCTACCGGAAGGCGCGGCGGGGGGAGGAGGTCGCCCCGCCGCCGCGGACCGTGGAGATTTTCCGGCTCGATCTGGTGGCCTGGCGTCCCCCCGACCTCGACCTGGAGGTCGAGTGCTCGGCCGGGACCTACGTACGGTCGCTCGCCCGGGACATCGGCGCGGCCGCCGGGTCTGGGGCCGTGCTCTGGGAGCTCGTGCGCACCCGCTCGGGGCCCTTCGGCCTCGACGAGGCGATGGACCTCGAGGAGGTGGAGCGGCTGGGGCCCGACGCCTGGGATCGGGTGCTTCCGCCCGAGCGCATGGTCGCGGCCCTGCCCCGGGCCGACGTGGGCCCGGCCGAGGCCCAGCGGATCCTCCACGGAACCGCCGTACCGTGGGAGGGGCCGGACGCCCCGGCCCTTGCCGTGTTCGGCCCGGATGGGACCCTCCTCGCCGTGGCCCGGGCCGACGCGGGGCTCCTGTGGCCCACGAAGGTGGTGGGGGGGCCGGAAGGCGGGAACGCTCGGAAGCTCTCGTAGGCCACGAGGCACGGCCTGTTCGCGATACACTGCCACGGGGTAGGCGCCGGTGCTCTCGCTGGCGGGCGGGGCAAGGGGCCTCCGGAATTGGGGGCGATCCCCGCCGTGCCAGTCGGAAGCCGGCAGGATCGGGATGCGGCCGTCCTTCCCGTACCCGGGTTCGTCGGAGCGGCGGGGCGGTTCCTTTACCGGATTCGGCGATTGTGCTAAAAAGTGGCGTTCATCCCCGCTCGGCGGGGTTCGTGTGCCGGCTCGGGGCCGGCGTGCTGACGGAAACGAGGAAACACCAGGAGGATACGAAGATGGCCCTCACCCCCGAACGAAAGCAGGAGATCATCCAGCAGTTCCAGACCCACGACGGGGACACCGGATCCCCCGAGGTCCAGATCGCCCTTTTGAGCGAGCGGATCAACTATCTGACCGAGCACTTCCAGCACCACCACAAGGACCACTCGTCCCGGCGGGGCCTCCTGAAGCTCGTCGGCCAGCGCCGGCGGCTCCTGGAGTACCTGAAGAAGAAGGACATCGAGCGGTACCGCACCCTGATCGACCGGCTCGGGATCCGGAAGTAACTCCCAGTCCCCTTCCCCTTTTCGTTGGAGTATCGCGTTGTTTGACACAAAGACCGTAGAGATCGACCTCGGGGGCAGAGCCCTCACCATCGAAACCGGCCGCATGGCCCGACAGGCCCACGGCGCCGTGGTGGTGAGCTACGGCGGCACCGTCGTGCTCGTCACCGCCGTCGCCGCCGAGGAACCCCGGGAAGGCATCGACTTCTTCCCCCTAACCGTGAACTTCCAGTCCAAGACCTTTGCCGCCGGGAAGATCCCCGGCGGCTTTTTCAAACGCGAGGGCCGCCCGCCGGACTACGACACCCTGGCGTCCCGGCTGATCGACCGCCCGATCCGGCCCCTGTTTCCAAAGGGATTCCGGTCGGAGACCCAAATCATCGCCACGGTGCTCTCCCACGACTCCCAGAACTCCCCCGACGTGCTGGGCATCGTGGGGGCGAGCGCGGCGCTGTCCATCTCGGACATCCCGTTCCAGGGCCCCATCGCGGCCGTGCGGGTGGGCTACGTGGACGGCGAGTACGTGGTGAACCCCACCCTGGAGCAGCTCGAGCGCAGCCGGCTCAACCTGGTGGTGGCCGGCACCCGCGACGCCGTGACCATGGTGGAAAGCGGGTCCAAGATGCTGTCCGAGGAGGAAGTGCTCAAGGCCATCGAGCTCGGCCACGACGAAATCCGCCGCCTGGTGGAACTCCAGGACCGGCTGGTGGAAGAGGCCGGCAAGCCCAAGAGGGAGGTCCCGGCCGTGGAGCCCGATCCCGAGATCGAGGCCCGGGTGGCCCCGATCTTCGCCGAGCACGGGGTCGCGGCCTACAACGAGCCCCGGAAGAAGGCCCGTTACGCCCTCCTCCGCCAGGCCAAGCAGGCCCTACTCGAGGCCCTCACCGAGGAGGAGCGCCTGCGGGAGAAGGAGTACCTGGCCGCGTTCGACGACCTCGCGAAGCGGCACGTGCGGCGGATGATCCTCGAGGAGGGCCGGCGGATCGACGGCCGGGGCCTCGCGGACATCCGGCCCATCGACTGCCAGGTGGGGGTGCTGCCCCGCACCCACGGCTCGGCCCTGTTCACCCGGGGTGAGACCCAGGCCCTGGTGGTCACCACGCTGGGCACCTCCAGCGACGAACAGCTCATCGACGCCCTGGAGGGCGAGTACTACAAGCGGTTCATGCTCCACTACAACTTCCCGCCGTTCTCCGTGGGCGAGGCCCGGTTCCTCCGGGCCCCGAGCCGGCGGGAGATCGGCCACGGGGCGCTGGCCGAGCGGGCCCTGGAGCCCCTGCTTCCCGATCAGGAGACGTTCCCCTACACGATCCGGGTCGTGTCGGAGGTGCTCGAGTCCAACGGGTCGAGCTCCATGGCCACGGTGTGCGGCGGGAGCCTGAGCCTCATGGACGCCGGGGTCCCCGTGGCCGCGCCGGTGGCGGGCATCGCCATGGGCCTCATCATCGAGGGCGACCGGTACGCCGTGCTCTCCGACATCCTGGGCGACGAGGACCATCTGGGCGACATGGATTTCAAGGTGGCCGGCACCCGCGAAGGGATCACGGCCCTCCAGATGGACATCAAGGTGGCCGGCATCACCCCCGAGATCATGCGCCAGGCCCTGGAGCAGGCGCGACAGGGCCGGCTCCACATTCTGGGGGAGATGGAGAAGGCGATCGCGGCGCCGCGGCCCGACATCTCGCCCTACGCCCCGCGGATCACGGTGATCAAGATTAACCCCGAGAAGATCAAGGACGTGATCGGCCCCGGCGGCAAGACGATCCGGAAGATCATCCAGGAAACCCAGACCTCGATCGACATCGAGGACGACGGCAGCGTCATGATCGCCAGCACCAACGAGGAGCAGTGCAAGAAGGCGATCAAGATGATCGAGGACCTCACCCAGGAGGCCGAGGTGGGCCGGGTGTACGAGGGCATCGTGCGCCGGGTCACCGACTACGGGGCCTTCGTCGAGATCTTCCCGGGCACCGACGGGCTGCTGCACATCAGCGAGATCGACAAGGACCGCGTGAACAAGGTCACCGACTACATGAAGGAGGGCGACACCGTGCCGGTGAAGGTGATCAGCATCGACAACACCGGCCGGATCAAGCTCTCCCGCAAGGCGGCCCTCTACCCCGACGAGCCCTCGGGCGGAAACGGCCTGGAGGAAGGCGGCCGGAACCACCGGCGCGGCGGCCGGCGGTAGCGTTCTTGAGCCGAAAACGCCGAAACGGGCAGCCCGGGGAAGGGCTGCCCGTTTTCGTTCGCCGGGACGGGTGCCGGGCCGCGCCGGAGGCGGGCGGTTCAGGACCCGATTCCCAGCAACTCCCGGGCGTTGCCGCCGAGCACCCGCCGTCGGTCCGTCTTGGTGAGATACGGAAGCGACTCCAGGTACCGCCGGTCCTCGGCCGGGTGGCCCCAGGGATAGTCCGTGCCGAACACGATCCGCCGGCTCCCGTGGCGCTCGAAGAACCGTTCCAGCACCTCGGGCGGCATCTTCCGCAGCACGAAGGAGGTATCGAGGTACACCCCCGTGCCGAGGAGTACGCGCGTGGTTTCCTCGTACACGTCCTCCCCGCCCATGTGGGCCGCTACGACCCGTAGCTCCGGGAACCGCTCGTGCACCTCCCGGAGGCCCCGGGGGGTCGCGTGCACGGGGTACCCCGGGAGCCCCCGGTCGAGACCCGCGTGGTAGAGAATGAACAATCCGGCCTCGGCCGCCGCGCGATACACCGGAAACATCCGGGGCTCCTCCACCCGGAACCCCTGGTAGTCGGGATGGAGCTTGAGCCCCGGGAACCCGGCGTCCCGGAGCCTCCACACCTCCGCCTCCGGGTCCGGAAGGTCGGGGTGGAGCGTGGCCAGGGGGACGATCCGGGGGCTTCGCAGGCCTTCCAGCCACCGGTTCACCCGGTCCACCTGCTCGGCCCGGGTCGTGATCCGCGAAACCACCGCCAGATCCACCCCGGCCTCGTCCATGGCCCGTTCCAGGCCGGCCACCGTGCCGTCGTAGTAATGGGGAATCCGGGCCCTACGGCCCATGTCGGCCAAGACCACGGAGGCCCGGTCGGGCTCGAACACGTGGGCGTGGAAGTCGATGATCACCTCGCTCACTTCTCCCCCCCTGCCGCGGCCCGCAGCCAGGCCGCGAGGCCGTCAACCGGGCCGGCATACCCCTCCTCCACGGCAAGCCCCCGCCCCTTTCGGGGCACCCAGACCCGCCCTCGGAACGCTACGTCGCCGGACCGGCCGATAAGGGCCTCCTCGGGTTCGGCGGCCATGCCGTCCACCCTCACCGAAACCTGCCCCGCCAGCCGCACCGCCCCCCGACCCGGGGAGAACGTACCCCGCCGGGCCGAGGCCTCCAGGGTGATCGTCCGGGATCGAAGGCGCACGGAAACCGCCTCCAACGCCACCTCGCGTCGCAAGGGGGTGCGGAAAAACCCCAACACCTTGGCGTCGCGCTCCACGGCGCGTTTCGCCCGGATCTCGAGGGTCGTTCCCCCGCCCGGATCCTCCTCGACGTACTCCACCCCCTCGGCCGCCTGGCGCACACCGGAGAAACCCGCCCTCGTCGTTGCCGGGGTGTGGCGCGGGCTCGGGTGAGGCCTCCCGAGGAACCAGTAGAGCGCCCCACCGACGAGGGCGCCCAAAACGAGGAGCATGAAAAGCGACCTACGCGTCATGGCGACCCGGGTACGTCGATACGAGAAGGGGGAGGCCCGCCCTCGCGCGGGTCTCCCCCTGGGGAGGGGACGAGCACGCGGAGTCAGGGTTGTGGTCCCTGCTCCCCGTAAAATTTCCACGGATCGGACGAGTCACCCTCCCGATACACGAACTTTTGATTCTTGGGGTGATCGCCCCAGGTGTGCGTTTTCTCGAACCCGGGCAAACCGGAGACCTCGATCCAAAGGTTGTAGGGCACCGAGTCCCCGAATGTGGCGGCCGTTTCCGTGATCAGCGTGAAGCACCCGTCACTTCCCGTGACCGCCGTCCCTCCATCCAACCTGGTGCCCACCACGGCTCCCTGGATACGGGTCATGGCGTCCCACGGGATATCGTCGTTCGCTCGCCGCACGCACCCTACATCGCGCCAAGGTCGGCTTCCCGCTGGTAGGTATAGTGGTCGATCGTGATCCCCTCGGTGGACCCGGAACGCTGCACGTATTCCTTGGCGGTTACGGGTTCGCCGTTGACGAGGGGAATCCGCGTGCCGTTCGTGGCACTCCAGAAGTACACAACTGGTTCGCCGCCCGCGGGCCACTCGACGTCCCCCAGCAGGCTTTCGAAATACGACGTGAGGTACGCCTGCCCCTGGGCATCCGGCGTGACCTTGGTGCCCTCGAACGGCTGGTCGAAGAGCACCGAGAGGTCGGCGCTCAGCACCGTGAGGTACACGGACACGGAACAGTCCAGAGTCCCCTCCGTGGAACCAAACCCGCACGACTCGTCCCCGACCTCCCAAATCCGGATGGGTACATGGCCGCCTTGGGAAAGCGAGGTTTCAAGATCCGAGAGCGTCTCTTGGAGGAACGGCACGTACCCCTCATCCTCCGGATCCAGGGTGAAGAGGTCGTCCGACTGGTCGTCGGTTTCGCCGGTGAGCGCATCGAGGGCCCGGTCCAGGTTGCCCAGGGCGTCCGCAAAGGACGATTTCGCGGTGGCGAGCCGCGCTGACGCGTCGCTTTGGAGGACAACGTTCGCGAGATCGTCCGGGAGCACCGGCTCGGCGGCCGGATCGCCCGTGTACTCGTACGCCAAGGCGAACGAGAGGACCCCCTTCAGCCCCTGGAGGACGGCCCGCCCGAGGTACACGTCGGCGTCGTCCACCTCCACGGTGTCGCCCTGAACCGTGAGGGTGAAATTCACGCCGGGGCCCACGCCGTCCAGAAGCGCCAACGCCTCATCCAGATCGCTGAGAAGCGCCTGCGCCGCCGACGGATCCACGGCCACCTGTGCCACGGCCCGGGCCGCCCTTCGAGGGAGACCGGAGGCAAGGGGAACGAGTTCGAGATCCCACAGGGACGTGCCGCTGAGTTCGTAGCCCGCCTGGGCGAGCAACTCATGCAAGGGGTCGTCGGGGTCCTGGAGGGCATTCTCCACCACCTCGGCCAGTGTGAGGCCCGAGAGCACCACCTTTCCCTCGGTCGGCAACTCGTCCGGAGCTATGCCCTGGAGTTTCTGCGCAGCCCCCTCGAGATCCCCGCTTGCCAAGGCCGTCTTCGCCTCGTCCAGGGCAGCCTGTCCGGCCGGGGGCCCTCCCCCGCCCGCCCCGGTGTCCCCGCCGCCTCCTCCTCCGCAGGCGGCCAGGCCGACGACCGCGGCCAGACCCAGACCGAAACACGCCCTTCGCCACCGTCCGCTCAGCGCTCGTACGTCCATGGCACTCCTCCTTTCGCTGGTGCCCGTTACCCTCCGGCTATTCCCGAATCGCACAGGACAATACGAATACGCTCGCCCCCTCACCGAGTCAACCGGGGGAGCGTGCCGCAAAAAAAGCGCGCCCCCTCCCCGGCCGGAACGGGCCGAAGAGGGGGCGAGGGGATGCCGGGGGGGAGACCCGATGGGGCCCTACTCCACCGTGTAGGTGAACTCGTCGAGGAGCGTCGTGTCGCCGGCCACGATCTTCGTCTTGATCGTGTAGGTGCCCTTGGCCTTGAAGTTCACGTCGGCCCCGAACCCGCCGCTCATGGCCATGCACATGACCTTCTGCTCGGTGCCGTCGGGGCCCACGATCTTGTAGCCCGCCTTCCCCTGGGTCACCTTCTCACCGTTCGGGCCCATCACGTACACCATGAGGTGGTGGGTGCCCATCTTCGACATGTCCATGCCCTTCATGGACATACCCTTCATGCCCTTCATCGCTTCCATCTTCTCTTTCATGTCGATCAGGTGGTAGGCGAGTTCGTAGCCGTTGACCTTGGTCTCCCGGATGTCCTCCCCCATGTGCTCGGAGTGGTCCATCCCCATGGACCCGTGGTCGTCCATCTTCATGCCCTTCATCGAGCCGTGGCCCGAATCGGCCAGGGCCGGCGTGCCGAGGGCGAGGCCCGCGAGGGCCACCAGGGTGAGGATGGTTCGCTTCTGCATGGCTTCTTCTCCTTTTCGTTTGAAACCGTTTCGCGGGTTGGGTCCGGTTCGTCCGCCCTCCCCGGCAACCCGCCACCGGGGAGGGGGATGTTGGTGTAGGGTTCACGACTCACGCCGACGGAAGTATTGTCAGATCCCCGTGGCCGCTACGGGAACCAGCAGGTGGGGGGCTGGTGGAGAGCCGGGTGCGGCCCCTCACCTCGCCGCGCCATCACCACGCCCGGACCGCTGTGGAAGATCCGGAACGTCCGCCACCGCCGCCCCGGCCCGTCGTGCGCACAGCGGCATGGGAAGGCGCGGCGATCGGGTGCCGCACTCGCGCCCGGCCGGAACCAGTCCCCCACCCGCCCCCGGAGATCCTTCTGAAGGGATTGGTAGGATGCTGGGCGGCGAAAGGCATTCCCGGCTCTAGCGCCACAGGGCCTTCGGGCGGGGACTCCCCGCCCCCCGGGTCACAGCGCCTCGGTGCTCTCGGCTCCGGAGCGGATCTTCACCAGACGGTTCAGGTTCTGCACCGCGACCACCCCGTCGCCCGGCTGGCCGGTGCAGGCCGCGCACCGGATCACCTCCACCATCTTGGCCTCGTCCTTGTCGGGGCAGATGAGTTCCAGCTTCACCATGCGGTTCACCCGCCGGCCGAACTCCATGCTCACCTTGCTCTGGTCCGGGTCGAGGTTCGGCCCCACGGCGAGCACGTGGGTAAGCGTGGCGTTCAGGATGCCCTCCTGGGTCAGCGCGTCGAGCACCTCGTCGGCCCGCTCCACCCGGATGTAGGCTCGGATCAGCTTCATGGGTCGTCCTCCGTCGGTTCAGGGTTTTTCGTGGGCCGGGCCGCGCCCGCCCCGTTACTCCGCGTCGTCCGCCGGCTCGGCGTCGGTGGCCGGGCCGTGGGCCAGGGCGCCCCGGAGTTCCCAGCGCTTCCAGATGTCGTACACGGCAGGGATGATCACCAGGGTCAGGATCGTCGAGGAGATCAGCCCGCCCACCATGGGCGCCGCGATCCGCTTCATCACCTGGGAGCCGGTCTCGTGGCCCCACATCACGGGCAGGAGCCCGATCAGGGTGGTGGCCACGGTCATGAGCTTGGGCCGCACGCGCTCCACGGCACCCTCGATGATCGAGGCGTGGAGATCGCCCGTCGTGTTCAGGAGGCCGTGGGTCCGCCGGCGGTGGAACGTCTCGTCCAGGTACACGAGCATCACGACCCCGGTCTCGGCGGCGAGCCCGGCCAGGGCGATGAAGCCCACCGTCACGGCCACCGAGAGGTTGTAGTTGAGCAGATAGAGCAGCCACACCCCGCCCACCAGGGCGAAGGGCAGGCTCGCCATCACGATGGTGGCCTCCACGGCGCTGTGGAAGTGCACGTAGAGCAGGATGAAGATGATCACCAGGGTGACCGGCACGATCACGTTCAGGGTCTTCCGGGCCTTCTGCATGTACTCGTACTGGCCCGACCACACGATGGAGTATCCCGGCGGGAACTTGACCTCCCGCTCGACGATTTTCTTGGCGTTCTCCACGTAGCTCCCCACGTCCACGCCCTTCAGGTCCACGTAGATCCACGCGGTCTGCCGGGCGTTTTCGCTCTTGATGCCCGGGGGCCCCTTCTTGATCTCGAGCCGGGCCAACTGTCCCAAAGGCACCTGGGCCCCCGTGGGCGTGGGCACGAGCACCCGCCGGAGCTTCTCCAGGTCGTCCCGGAGTTCCCGGCTGTAGCGCAGGTTCACGGGGTAGCGCTCCAGCCCCTCCACCGTGTAGGTCACGTTCATGCCGCCGATGGCGGTCATGATCACGTCCTGCACGTCCTGCACCGTGAGCCCGTACCGGGCGATCTCCCTGCGGTCGATCTCGAAGTCCACGTAGTTCCCGCCCGTGACCCGCTCGGAGTAGGCCGAAAGGGTCCCCGGGATGTCCCGCACCACGGCCTCGATCTCGGCCCCCAGGTCCGAGAGCACCTGGAGATCGGGGCCCATGAGCTTGATGCCCACCGGGGTCTTGATGCCCGTGGAGAGCATGTCGATCCGGGTCTTGATGGGCATGGTCCAGGCGTTGGTGAGGCCCGGGAACTGGATGGCCCGGTCCAGGTCCTCCACGAGTTCCTCGATGGTGATGTAGCGCTCCTCGGGCCAGATCTGGGCCAGGGGCTTCTTGAGCCAGCCCGGCCAGTCCGAGAAGAACCGCTCCACCTTTTTCTTGCGCCACTCGTGGAGCACCTTGCCCCGCTTCACCTCGGGCCAGATCAGGGTCAGGGGTTTTTTGAGCCACCCGGGCCAGTCCGAGAAGAACCGGCGCACCGGGATCTCCTCGTACTCCACCGGGGGCCGGAGCATGATCGTGGTCTCGATCATGGAAAGCGGCGCCGGGTCGGTGGCCGTCTCGGCCCGGCCGATCTTGCCCAGGGTGTGGTGCACCTCGGGGAAGCTCTGGATGATCTTGTCGGTCTGCTGGAGCAACTCCTTCGCCTTGGTGATGGAGATCCCCGGGAGGGTGGTGGGCATGTAGAGGAGGTCCCCCTCGTTCAGGGGTGGCATGAACTCGCTTCCCAGCCGGCTCAGGGGAAACCAGGTCACCACCACCACGGCCACCGCCACCAGTACCGTGGTTTTCCGCCACCTGAGGACCACCCGGATGAACGGCAGGTAGAGCCGGATGAAGAACCGGCTGATCGGGTTACGGGCCTCGGGGATCATCCGCTGGGGCACCAGGCACACGACGGCGAAGGCCGACACCGCGAGCGCGGCCAGCAGGCTCCAGTCGGGCAGTTCGAGCCCGGCCAACCCCCCGGCCACCACCAGGAGCGGTGGGCCGACCACGGCCCCCACCCAGGTCCAGAACCGGCGGCGACGGGTGGTGTCGGGCGAAAACGTCTCCTCGCGCACGAAAAACGTCATGAGCACCGGGATGATCGTGACCGCCAGGATCGACGAGGCCGCCATGGCGAAGGTTTTGGTGTAGGCCAGGGGCTTGAACAGCCGGCCCGACTGCTCCTGCAGGGCGAACACCGGCAGGAAGCTCACCGTGATGATGAGCAGGCTGTAAAAGAGCGCCGGGCCCACCTCCTTGGACGCCTCGAGGATGATCTCCAGGTGGGGCCTCCGCCCCCGGTCCCGCTCCAGGTGCTTGTGGGCGTTTTCGACGAGCACCACCGAGGCGTCCACCATCACGCCGATGGCGATGGCGATGCCCCCCAGGCTCATGATGTTCGCGTTGATGCCGAGCGGGTACATCACCAGAAACGACATCAGGATGCCCACCGGCAGCGTAAAGATCGCCACGAAGGCCGACCGGAAGTGCAGGAGGAAGATGACGCAGATGAGGGCCACCACCGTCATCTCCTCCAGGAGCTTTTTCGTCAGGGTGTCGATGGCCCGCTGGATGAGCCCAGACCGGTCGTAGCCCGTCTCGATCACCACCCCCTCGGGCAGGCCCTTTTCCAGGTCCTTGAGCCTCTCCTTCACCCTGCGGATCACCTCCAGGGCGTTCTCCCCGAACCGCATCACCACCACGCCCCCCACGGCCTCGCCCTCGCCGTTCCACTCGAGGATGCCGCGCCGGAGTTCCGGGCCCAGGTGCACGTGGGCCACCTGTTTGAGCAGCACCGGGGTGCCGTACTTGTCCACCCCCACGGCGATCTGCTCGAGGTCCTCGATGCCCCGGAGGTACCCCTTGCCCCGGACCATGAACTCGGTCTCGCCCATCTCGATGAGCTTGCCGCCCACGTCATTGTTGGACCGCTGGATGGCCCGCCGGACCTTCTGGATCGGGATGCCGTAGGCCAGGAGCTTATTGGGGTCCACCTCCACCTGGTACTGCTTGACGAACCCGCCGACGCTCGCCACCTCGGAGACCCCGGGCACGGCCGTGAGCTCGTAGCGCAGGTACCAGTCCTGGATGGACCGGAGTTCCGAGAGGTCGTGGGTGCCCGTGGTGTCCTTGAGCACGTACTCGTAGATCCACCCCACCCCGGTGCCGTCCGGGCCCAGGCTGGGGGTCACGCCCGGCGGCAGACGGCCGGCCACGAAGTTGAGGTACTCGAGCACCCGGCTTCGGGCCCAGTAGAGGTCGGTGCCGTCCTCGAAGATGATGTACACGAAGGAGAACCCGAAGAACGAGTACCCCCGCACCACCTTGGCGTAGGGCACCGCCAGCATGGCCGTGGTCAGCGGGTAGGTGACCTGGTCCTCCACCACCTGGGGCGCCTGGCCCGGGTACTCGGTATAGATGATCACCTGGACGTCGGAGAGGTCCGGGATCGCGTCCAGGGGGGTGTTGGTCATGGCCAGCACCCCACCCAGGATCACGAACACCGTGGCCAGGATCACCATGAACTTGTTGTTGATGGACCATTCGATGATTTTTTCGATCATGTCGGGTATCCGCTCAAAAGCTGGGAGGCTAGGGCGCTGGGAGGCTGGGAAGCAAAGCCACCTGTGCTCAGGCAGCGTTGCCCGGCCCCCTGCCTCCCTCTCCCCCCACCGGGGGGAGAGGG
>NZ_BAAHFQ010000007.1:0-57828 GCF_054681715.1 Deferrisoma sp. | reverse complement strand
GCCGGGTACACGGCGAAGGCACGGCCCCCCGGCGTGAGAACGGCGGCCTCGGTCACGAGGGGGTGGACCCGGAGGGCCGCTAGGGTCTCCTCCGCGGCCTGGGCGTCTTGGAACGCCAGGGGAGCCGAAACGTTCATCGCGAGCACCCGGGCCACCGCCCCGAGCTCGTCGGCGGCCTGGGAGTACTTGTCGCGCACCCGCTGGACGCCGAGCACCCCGGTCACGACGAGGGCCACCATCGCCGTGGGCACGGCCACGGCGAGAAGGAGCTTCCACCGCACCGGAAGATTCGCGAACCCCCGCGCCCTCATCGCACCTCCTCCACGAGCCGGGCGAGGCGCAGCACCTTGGAGCTGAGCTCGAGCCCGCTTCGCCCAAGCGCTGCCCGGTTCACATCGAGTCGGACCCGCCCGCCCATCCGCCAGAAACTCACGGCTCCCCCCCAGGCCGCGAACCCCTCGAGGTCCGAGATCGAGAGAACCGGCTTGCCCCGGATTTCGTCGAGAACTTCCCCCGCCCGTTTTCGTTCCGATGCCGCCACGTAGGCGACGTGGCAGCCCGAAAGCCCCGCCGGTTCCACCACCCGTTCCACGCTGACGGGGTGCCCCTTGACCGTCTCGCCGGCCAGCCGGAAGAGCGCGTCGGCCACCGCGTCGACACCCAAGGCGCACACCCGCAGCGGGGCCGTCGCGTTCGGGAACGTGCCCGGGGGCCAGTCGGTGAACCGGGCCAGGTTCAGCACGACGGCCGCCTTGATCTCCGGTTCGGTGGGGCCCTGTTCGGCCCACCCGATCCGGCCCGCGAGCGGGAGCGCGACGAGGGCGGCCAGGAATGTGCGGCGGGTGCAGGCCATCGGGTCGCCCTAGCGGCTCCAGGTCACCCGGGCGTACACCGAGCGCTCCACCTCGGCCGGCACGGTGGAGAGGATGTCGGGGGTGAACTCGGGGTGGGCCGCGTCGAGGAGGTTTTGCCCCACGAGCGACACCACCAGCCCCGGCGTCGGTTGCCAACCGATCCGCAGATCGGCCGTGGTGTATGCACCCACGTCGAGGTTCGGGAGCCCGGCCACGTGGCGGACCCACAGGTCCAGCTCCCATCCGGCCGGGAGGTCCCAGGACGACACGAGGGATACCTGGTTTCGCGGCGTCTCTCCCTCCGCGTTCTCGGAGAATCTGTCCCGGCTCCCGTCTTGGGGGGTGAGGCGCAACACCGTCCAGGTGTATGCGAGCCGAAGCCGCCACCAGGGGGTCGGCTGCCACCCCGCTTCCACCTCGGCTCCGTACACGGTTCCCCGCATCCGGTCCCCGGCGGTCATCTCCTGGACCCAGACGCCTTCCGGCCCGGGTGCGGGCCCCCCCACGGGTTCCACGGTGCGGAGGTCCCGGTACACGTGGCAATAGGCGGCGGCGTCGGCCGTGATGGTCCGGCCGAAGGCGCCCCGGTACCCCAGTTCGTAGGCCGTGAGGGTTTCCGGTCCGAACTCCTCGTTCCCCACCAGGTGGACCTCCACCGGAACGGGCACCTCCGGGGTAGGGGCGAGGCGCGACATCCGGAACCGGATGTCGGCCTCCGCCCGGCTCGGGGTCCGCACGGCCCGGCTCACGGCCGCCCACAGCCGGTGGCGGGGGGCGACCACCCACAGGGCCCGGGCGTTGGGCTGCACCTCGGTGCCGGTGTAGTCGTTGCGCTCGAACTTCGAGCCCAGGGTCAGGCGAAGGCGCCCCGGAACGAGGTCGATCTCGTCCTGGGCGAACGCGCTCCAGAGCCGGTCGGTGCGCCGGCCTTCGGGCACCTCGGCGGCGTAACTGCCGTCCAGGTGATCCCGGGTCAGCCGGGCTCCCAGGCCCCAGACGATCTCGTGGCGCCCGGCGAGGGTGAACCGGTGCTGGAGGTCGAGGTCCCAGGTGTCCCGTACCTCGCCGAGCACCTCGGATCCGCGGTCGGTCCGATCGTAGTAGGCCTGGACCGAAAGTTGGGCCGTGGGGGAGAACCACCGGTTCCATCGGGCCAGGACGTAGGCGCCCCGCACGGGGTCTTCCTCGTCGAACTCCGCGAGGGGTACGTCCGGGCCCACGAGGGCGCGGGTCCTGCTCTGGACCCGTTCGTGGTAGGCCTCGCCCTCGAACGTCCAGGTCGAGGCGCCGGCCATCCCGCCGTCGAGGCGCCACCCGCCCCGGAGCCCCTGCCAGGCGTCGTGGGCCTCCCGCCCTTCCGTGTCGACCGATCCGTCGCGGCCGAAGGCCCGGGCCCATACCCGGCCGAAGGTGCTTCCCGAGGAAAACCCTTGCCGCAGGTTCAGGAACCCCGGTTCCTCGTTCCCGCCGCCCACGCTCACCAAAGTGCCCTGGGTATCCTTGGCGTGGCGGGTGACGATGTTGACCACCCCGTTCACCGCGTTCGCGCCCCACAGGGTCGCCCCGGGCCCCCGGATCACCTCGATCCGGTCGATGTCCTCCAGGAGAAGGTCTTGGGCGTCCCAGTGGACGCCCGAGAAGAGCGGGGTGTACACCGTGCGGCCGTCCACGAGTACCAGGAGCTTGTTGGCGAACCGGCCGTTGAAACCCCGGGCGCTCACCGCCCATTTGTTGGCGTCGATCCTGGCCACCTGCACTCCGGGCACGAGCCTGAGCGCCTCTGGCACGCTCGTCACCCCGGAGCGCCGGATGTCCTCGGCCGTGATGACCGTGACCGCGGCGGCCGCATCCGAGAGCAACTCCGCCCGGCGGCTCACCGTGGTGACCTCGGCGGAGAGGAGTTCCTCGAGGCTCAGGCCGGCCAGTCCCTTCCCCCCTTCGGCCCAGGCGGCCGGAGGGCACGAAACGAAAAGGATCAGGCCGAGACATGCTCCGCGAAACCAACCCGCCGGACGTCGGTTACGGTTCCCGTGGGGCACGGGGGCCCTCCTTTCTAGCTTTCAAGTCCGGTTTTAGGGAGGATGGGAGGGCGCTTCGGCCGCCGACACCCCGTCGCGGCTCATCTCCTTCACGCGGTACATGGCCTGGTCGGCGATCCGCACCAGGGCGAGCTTGCTTTGGGCGTCGTCGGGAAATGTGGCCACGCCGAAGCTCGCGGTGATCCGGATCCGGTAGCCCTCGTCCTGCAGAAAGTATCTCGACCGGATTCGGTTCCGGAGGTTCGATGCCATCTGGATGGCCCCGTCTTTGGGGGTGTTGGGGAGCACCACCACGAACTCGTCGCCCCCGTAGCGCACGGCCACGTCGGCCTTTCGCACGTGGGATCGGATCACCCGGCCCACCTCCGTGAGGAGTCGGCTTCCCACCAGGTGCCCGTAGGTGTCGTTCACGTCCTTGAAGTAGTCGAGGTCGAGGAACACGAGCGACACCGGGTACCCGTACCGGCGGGCGCGGTCGAGCTCGTAGTCCAGAACGTCCAGCAGGTACCGGGCGTTGTAGAGCCCGGTGAGGTCGTCGGTGACCACGAGGTCTCGCACCTTCTCCACGTACCGGGCGTTCTCGATGGCGATGGCCGCGTAATCGGCGATGGTCGAGAGGATCTGGAGGTCGGCTTCGGAGAAGGTCCGCTCGTCCAGGGGGTTCACGAGCTCGATCACCCCCAGCACCCGGTTCTTGCTCTTCAGGGGAACGCACACGATGGAGCGGGTGTTGAACTGCACCGCCTCGTCCACCTTGGGAGCGAACCGGGGGTCCTGGCGGACGTCGGGGATCAACAGGGGCTCGCCGTGGAGGGCGACCCATCCGGCGATTCCCTCCCCCTTCTGGAGCCGGATGTCCTTGAGCCGGTCGGCGGCGGGCGAAACGGCGATCTCGAAGGTGAGTTCCCCGGTGCGCTCGTCCACGAGCAGGAGCGACCAGGTCTTGGGCCGAAGAAGCTGGCCCACCTTGTCCATGATGATGCTCAGGACCTCCTTGAGGTCCAGGGTCGAGGTCAGGGCCTTCCCGATCTCGACCAGGGTCTCCAGTTCGCGCGTTCTGCGCTCCAGGAGCCCACGGAGTTCGGGCGGGCAGGCGTCGTTCGGCTCGGGCATCGTGTCTCCCGTCGCGGTCGGGTGTGGCCGGGCGAACCCGGCGGCGTTATTGCGCTCCCCTACCTCTTCGGCTAGTATGCCCCGAGGTTTTAGCCCGAAAGGGCGGCTTTCCCCTTCCCACGGATCCGAGGCGCCATGCAGGTATCCTGCCCGAAGTGCCAGGCCCGCTACGAGGTGCCGGACGAAAAGCTGGCCCGGGGGGCCGTGAAGATCCGGTGCTCCCGCTGCGCCCGCCTGTTCGCCGTGCGGCGGAGGCAGGAGGCTCCCCCAGAGCCCCCCGAGGCGCGGTTCGAGGACTTCGCCGCGGAGGCGCCGGAGGCCGCGCCCGGCGGGGGTGAGCCGGCGGTGGAAAAGGGGCCGGCGGAAGAGCCGCAGATCCCGGGCTTCGACGACCTGCCCCCCCTGGGGGAACTGGACCTGGCGGGAGATTCGGAGGAACCCGCCGTCCCCTCGGTGCCACCTGCCCAGCCTGAGGTTCCGCCCCCCGACGATCTGCCCTCCCTCGAAGATCTGGATCTCGGGGACTTTGCTGCGGAACTCGCCGGCGAGAAGGGCGAGGAAACCGCCCGACCCGAGGCCGAGATCCCGGCGATGGACGATCTGCCCTCCCTCGGGGAGCTGGATCTCGGGGACTTCGAGGCGGAGGTCGGTGAACCCGGACCGGAAGGGGCCGAACCCGGGCCGGAGTTGGAACGGGTGAAGGAGGACGACCTCGTACCTCCCCGCCGGCAGGGGGGGGTGCAGGTGCAGGGGCTGGCCGACGATATGCCCCGCCTGGACCTCCAGCGGGGCCCCCGGAGCCGGCCCGAGGGGGCGGGCAGGTCGTCCCTCGTGGCCCGGGACCGCCGCCGGTCGCCGCTTTTCTGGGTCGTGGCCGTGGCCGTCGCGGGAGCCGTGGGTTTCACCGCGTACAACGTGTACCAGCACCCCGAGGCGTTCACGTTCCTCAGCCCGTCGAAGATTCGGGCCCTGTGGCACCGTCGCGCCGTCGGGGCCCGGTTGGCCGTGCAGAACGTGGAGGGGTACTACCGGGATCTCGCCGGCGGCCGGCGGGTGTTCGTGATCCGAGGCGAGGTGTGGAACCGCTCCCAGGCGGCCCAGAGCCTGGTGCGGGTGCGGGGAAACCTGTTCGACGCCCGCGGGAAGACGCTCGCGTCCCGGGAGGTGTTCTGCGGCAACATCCTCAGCGAGAAGGACCTGGCTACCCTTCCTCCCGCCGACATCGAGGCTCGGCTCAAGAACGAGGTGGGGGAGGGCCTGAGCAACATGGACATCCGGCCGGGCGGCCGGGTGCCGTTCATGGTGGTGTTCCTGCCTGCGCCCGAGGGAGCCGTGAAGTTCAACGCCGAGGTCGTGGAGGCCCGGGAGGGGGCCTCGGGCGGGTGAGTTCGGCGGTGTGATCCAGACGTTCCGTGCCCTCGTTCCCCACCTGCGACCCCATGCGAAGTCGTTCGCATGGGGTTTTGTCGCGTTGGTGTTCTCCGTGGCCCTGCAGTTGGCGGGCCCCCAGGTTCTCCGCCGGGGGGTGGACGCCCTGGCCGGAGGGGAGGGCGGCGTGTTCGGCCTCGCCGTGGTGCTGGGGGGCCTCGCCGCCGGCCAGGCCCTGTTTCGGTTTGCATCCCGCCGGCTCACCCTTGGGGCGGCCCGGGCCGTGGAGCACGATCTGCGCATGACCTACGTGGCCCATGTGCTTCGGCTCCCCCTCGAGACGCTTGACCGGGCCCGCCGGGGGGATCTGGTGAGCCGGGCGCTCCACGACCTTCAGGACCTTCGGCTCTTTCTGGGTGCGGGATGGCTGAACCTGTGCCAGACCCTCCTCGTGGGCTCCGGAACGGCGGTGCTCCTGTGGCGGATCCACCCGGGGCTCACCGCCGTGGCCCTGGCGCCGTTTCCGGCCATCGCCTGGGTGGTGCGGAGGATGAGCCCCCGGCTCCACCGGAGGTTCCTGGCGGCCGACCGGGCCGCCGGGGCCGTGGCCGACCGGGTGCACGAGACCCTCACCGCGGTCCGGTTGCTTCGGGCCATGCGCCGGGAGCGCTGGCAGGAGGAGCGGTTTCGGGTGGAGAACGAGGCGCTTTCCAGGGCCCGGGAACGGGTGGTTTGGGCCTGGGCGGCCGTATTCCCCGCGGTGGGGGTGCTCGCGGGCCTGGGGCATGTGGCCGTGCTGGGCCTCGGAGGGTACTGGGTGGCGACCGGCGCCCTGACGCTGGGCGGGTTCGTGGCCTTCAGCGCCTACCTCGCCATGCTGATCTGGCCCATGGTGGCCCTCGGCTGGACCCTGAGCCTGGTGCAGAGGGGCGCGGCCGCCCTGGGCCGGTTGGAGGAGGTTCGGGGATGGCCCGCAGAGCCCGAGCCCGGCGACCCGCTTCCGGCTTCGCGGGGGGTGTGCGTCAGGGCCGAGGGGGCCACGTACGCCTATCCGGACGCTTCCGGCCCGGCTGTGGCCGGGGTCGATTGGGAGCTTCCCGAGGGAGGGATGTGGGCCCTGGTCGGTCCGGCGGCCTCGGGAAAGAGCACGCTCGTGTCCCTGGTGGCCCGGCTGCGCCGGCCCCAGCGGGGAGTGATCGAGATCCACGGGGCGGCCCTCGACCGGGTGGCCGACCCCGAACTGCGACGCCACCTGGCGGTGGTTCCCCAGGAGGATTTCTTCTTCTCCGACTCGGTGGCCGCCAACGTGCTCTTGGGCCGGCCCCGGGACGACGAGCGGATCTGGCAGGCCTTGGCCCTGGCGGGTCTGGACGAGGACGTTCGGGCCCTCCAGGAGGGGCTCGACACCCGGGTGGGGGAAGGCGGCATCACCCTATCTGGGGGGCAGCGGCAGCGGCTGGGCATCGCCCGGGCCCTCTACGGCGACCCGGGGGTCCTCGTGCTGGACGGAAGCCTCTCGAACCTCGACGCCCGCACGGCCCGGGAGGTGCTTGGCCGCGTGAGGCAGCGGCTCAGGCGCCGCACCCTCCTGGTGGTGAGCCACCGGGCCTTCGAGGTGGAAGAGGCCGACGGGGTGTGGTTCCTGGAGAAGGGTCGGATCGTGGCGAGGGGCACCCACGAGGAGCTCTGGCAGCGGCTGCCGGGGTATCGCCGCCTCTACCGGGAGGAGGAGCTGCGCCGGGAGCTGGAGGAGGCGCCGTGAGGCCCCACGCCCCTTCGGCGCGCCCGGTCCGGCCGGGGGACTGGCGCCTGCTGGCGAGGCTTTGGCCCCTGACCCGGCCGCATCGGGGGGCTCTCTTCGCGGGGGTGGGGCTCATGGGCCTCGGCGCCCTCGGCCGCATGGCGGGCCCCTATCTCGTGAAGCTGGCCATCGACGGCCCGGTGGCCCGGGCCGATCCCAGGGGCCTCGCCTGGCTCGCGGCCCTCTATCTTCTGGTGCAGGCCGGGGTCGGCGCCGTGGAGGCGGGGCAGACCGTGCTCCTTCGCACACGGGGGGAGAGGATCCTGCGGGACCTGCGGGGGCGCCTGTTCGCCAAGGCCCTGCGGCTTCCGATGGAGCGGCTCGACCGGACCCCGGCGGGCACCGTGGTGTCGCGGGTGTCGTCCGACGTGGCGGTGTTGGCCGATCTCTTCAGCGCCGGGCTCGTGGGGGTCCTGGGGGACATCGTCCTCGTCTTGGGGATCCTGGCCGTTCTGTTCCGACTCCACGCCGGGCTGGCGCTCACGGTGCTCGCGGTGTTTCCGGTGCTCGTTGTGACCTCGGAATGGATCCGCCGGGGCATGCGCGAGGCCTACCGATCCGCCAGGGAGGCCACGGCCCGGCTCACGGCGGCGATCCACGAGCACCTGCGAGGCGCCGAGGTGGTCCGGCTGTTCGGGGCGCGGGCCTGGAGCCTCGGCCAGGTGGAGGAGCGCGGGGTGGAGAACCTGCGGGCCCAGGTGCGATCGGTGACCCTGCAGGCGCTCTTTTTCCCCCTGGTGGAGCTCTTCTCGGCCGTAACCCTGGCCCTGGTGCTCTGGCGGGGCGCCGGGTTCGCCGGCGAGGGGGCCCTGAGCTTCGGGGCGCTGGTGGCGTTCTTCGAGTACGTCCAACGGCTCTTCCGGCCGCTTCGGGACGTGGGCGAAAGGGTGAACGTGCTCCAGGCGTCCCTCGCCGCGGCCGAGCGGATCACCGGCTTCCTCGACGAGGCCTCCGAGGCCCCTGGGGGCCGCGCCAGGCCGCACATCCGGGGGGAGGTCGTCTTCGACCGGGTGACCTTTGGGTACGGCGGCCCGGATGATGTCCTTCGGGAGTTCGAACTCCGGGTACGACCGGGGGAGTCCGTGGCGCTGGTGGGGCCGACCGGGTCGGGCAAGACGACGGCCGTTCACCTGCTCCTCGGATTTTACCCGCCCCGGCGGGGGGAGATCCGGATCGACGGCATCCCCAGGTCCCGGATCGACCCCGAGTGGTTCGCCCGCCACGTAGCGCTCGTTCCCCAAGACCCGGTGCTCCTCCGGGACACGGTGTACGAGAACATCCGCCTGGGCCGGGAGTGGGTGGGGCCGGCCCAGGTCGAGGCCGCGGCCCGGGCCGTGGGGCTTCACGAGATGATCGAGGCGCTGCCGGCCGGATACGATACTCCCCTCGGGGAGGAGGGGGCGGGGCTCAGTTCCGGGCAACGGCAGCTCGTGGCGTTCGCCCGGGCCCTGGCCGGCGCCCCCAGGATTCTCATCCTCGACGAGGCCACCTCCGAGGTGGATCAAGCCACGGAGGCCCAGATCGAGGAGGCCCTGTCCGTGCTGCTCGAAGGCCGGACCTCGCTGGTGGTGGCCCACCGCCTGAGCACGGTGCGGCGGGTGGACCGGATCGCGGTTCTTCGAAGGGGAAGGGTTGCGGAACAGGGGAGCCACGACGAACTTCTGGGCCGGGGCGGGTGGTACCGCAGCCTCTACGAACTCAACCTCCTACGGGCGTGAGCGGTTCCGGCACCGCGCCCGATCCCGCGTTTCGCCGCGAAGGCGCCCCGGCTTGGGCACCCGGGCCGGCGGGGTCGCGGAAACCCATCGGCCGAAGACCGCGAGACCGTGAACCGCTTTTCCAGGGAGTCCCATCGTGAGCGAGTTCGACGTTCCGAAACACGTGGCGGCGCTCGTCGTGCTCCTTGTCCTTTCGGCGTTTTTTTCGGGTTCGGAGACGGCGCTTCTGGGCGCCGACTGGTGGCGTATGCGCTACCGGGCGCGGGCCGGTGACATGCGGGCCCGGATCTACGAGGCCCTCCTGGCCCGGCGGGACCACCTGATCGGCACGATCCTGGTGGGGAACAATCTCGTGAACATCGCCGCGTCCGCCCTGGCCACGGCCGTGGCCATCCAGTGGTTCGGCGAGGACGGGATCGCCGTGGCCACCGGGGTGATGACCTGCCTTCTTCTCGTGTTCAGCGAGATCGCCCCCAAAACCTTTGCGTCCCAGAGGCCGGAGGCGGTGGCCCTGGCCGTGGCTCCGGTGTTTGCCGTGCTGTGCCGGCTGTTCTATCCGTTCGTGGCGGCCGTGACCCTGGTGTCCAACGGCCTCTTGCGGCTGATGGGGGCGAGGCCCGAGGCGGCCGCGCGCCAGAGCCTCTCGGAGGACGAGATCCGGGCCCTTCTGGAGGACGGGGCGGGGGCCTCGGTCGAGGATGCCCGGCGCCGGATGCTCCACGGGATCTTCCGGATCGGCCGGCAGCAGGTCCGCGAGATCATGGTGCCCCGCACCCGCGTCCAGGCCATCGACGTGGCCACCCCGCTCAAGGAGGCGGTGGAAACCTTTGTCCGCACCGGGTACACCCGGCTCCCGGTGTACCGGGAGAACCTCGACGATCTCGTGGGCATCGCCCACGTGCGAGACGCGGTGGCCCTTTTGATCCGGGATCCCGGGGCCGGCGTCGCCCAGGTGGCCCGGGAGCCGTTTTTCGTGCCCGAGACCAAGGACCTGGAGAGCCTCCTCTATGAGTTTCGGACCCGGCGAACCCACATGGCCGTGGTCGTGGATGAATACGGGGGGGTCGAGGGGATCGTCACCCTGGAGGACGTGATCGAGGAGATCGTGGGGGAGATCCGCGACGAGCACGACGTGGAGGGTGAGTCCATCCGGTTTCTTCCCGGCGGCGAGGTCCTGGTGCACGGGGGAACCCCCATCCGCGACCTGAATCAGCAGTTGGGGCTTCGGCTGCCCACCGAGCCCGACGTGACCCTGGCCGGGTTCCTGATGACCCGGCTCGGACACATCCCCCAGGCCGGCGAGACGGTGGAGTTTCGGGGCCACCGGTACACGGTGGAGCGGACGGCCGGCCACCGGGTGCTGCTCGTGCGGATTACCCCCCTTCCGGCCAAGGCCCCGGGTTCCCCGGCGCGGAAAGCCTGATCCGAGGGAGACCCCCTGGGCTCCTGCGGGGCCCTCGGCCGCGGGAAGATAACGGCCGGATCAGGGCCCGGTGTGGGAACGGCGCCCACGCCGCGACCCGGGCGAAGGCCCGCGGGAAGAACTGTCGCGGATTGGGGACCGCTCCCACAGGCTGGGACAGGACAAGACGATGGAATCCAGAAGGTTCCCAGCCGCCCAACCGCCGAGCAGCCCAGCCGCCCGGCGGAGGTTCCCTGGAGGGTCGGCCTTACACGGTGAACCGGGCCATCAGCCCCTTCAGACTCAGGGTCTGGGAGCCTAGCCGTTCGGCCGTGCCCCGGGTCTGCTCCACGGCCGCGGCGAGCCGGGTGGCGAGCTCGGCCACCGCGTCGAGGTTCCGGCTGATCTCCTCCACGGCGGCGCTCTGCTGCTGGGTAGCCGTGGCGATCTGGGACACCCGGTCGGCCGTGTGCTCGATCTGGGCCACGATCTCCGCTAGCGCACCCCCGCCCTGCCGCACCAGGGCGCTGGAGGTCTCGACCTCCCCGAGCCCCTCCTCCACCGAGGCGACGGCGCGGCCGGTCTCGGTTTGGATGCCGGCGATGGTGTCCCGCACCCGGCGGGTGGCCTGGGCCGTCTTCTCGGCGAGCTTTCGTACCTCGTCGGCCACCACGGCAAACCCCCGGCCGTGTTCCCCCGCCCGGGCCGCCTCGATGGCGGCGTTGAGGGCGAGCAGGTTCGTCTGGTCGGCGATGTCCTCGATGACCTGCATCACGGCGCCGATCTCGTGGGTCCGGGTCCCCAGGTCCCGGACCTGGCCGGCGATCGCCCTCACCCGCTCCTCGACCCGGGCCATGCCCTCCACCCCCTGGGCCACGGTCTTCCCGCCCCGCTCCGCCGTTTCCGAAGCGGTTTGTGCCCTCGTTGCCGCCTCCTGGGTGTCGCGGGCCACCTGGAGCACGGTGGCGCTCATCTCCTCGGCCGAACTGGCGGCCGCGTGGGTGCGGTCCTTCTGGGCCTCGGCCTCGTCGAGGGCTTTGCGGCTCGCCTCGAGGATTTCCTCGGCCCCGGCCGCCACCTCGTCCGCGGTGGCGAGCACTTCCCGCACGAGATTCTGGAGATTCCCGAGGAACGCGTTGAAGGCCTGGGCGAGTTCCCCCATCTCGTCCCGGCCCTCCACGGGGAGTCGGCGGGTGAGGTCGGCCTCGCCCGAAGCCATTTCCTGAACCCTTTCGGTGAGGGCCCGGATCGGTCGGCGGACCCGGGCGCCGACGATGACCCAGGTGCCGAGGGTCGCCGCCAGTAGCCCCAGGATGCCGGTCGTCGTGCCGGTCGTGATGCTCTCCCTGCGGGCGGCAGCCACCATCGATCGGGTCTTCTCCTCGGCCTGGGCCAGACGGTCGAGGCTGTAGCGCACGTAGAGGACCCCGGCCAGATCCCCGGCGTTGGCCCCCTCGTGGCAGCGCAGGCAGTCCGCGGTCATGTGGTGGGCCCTGAGGATCGTCACCTCGCCCTGTCCCCCTACCTCGGCGATCCAGGAGGTGTCCCGGGCCCGGCGGAACGCCTCGGCGTCGAGTGGGGTGTTCACGGCTTCCCGGCGGCTGGCGTAGTCGATTTTCCCGGTCGGGTCCGTAAGCCCGATCTCCAGGACCCCTTCGATCCGGGCGAGTTGGTCGAGGAGCGACTGGAACTGCTTCATCTCCCCGCGTTCGAGGGAGTCCCGGGTGCCCATCTCGAGGCTCTCGAACACGCTGCGGGCCTGGGACCGGGCCGAGGCGGTGAGTTCTTCGGCCCCGAACCGCCCCAGGGCCTCCAGAGACCGGGCGGCCCGCACCGTGGCCACCCAGGTGCTCACGCCGAAGGCCAAAACCAGCACCCCCAGCACGAACCCGCCGACCTTGAGTTGAATGCCGATGCGCATCGCGTCCTCCCCTCGGGGTTTAGCGGTCGGGATCAGGCCTCCCGGGCCTCGTTCAGGCGGAAGAAGGGGTAGGCGGGGTTCTGGGCGAACCCGGGCCGGGCGCAGCCGGTGCAGGGGGCCCGGCCCCGCACGCACCAGTTGACCCCGGCGTTCCAGCCCCGCCACGGGCAGTCGGAGTGGGTGAGCACTCCCTGGCAGCCCAGTTGGAACAGGCAACCGTCCTCCCCGGGCGCCCGGGCGAACTCCTGGCGTTCGTACTGGGCGAAATGGGGGCACTGGTCGTGGACAGGCCTGGCGAAGAACGCGAGCGGCCTGGCCTCGTCGTCCAGGCGAAGCCCGGCCGGCCGCAGGGCGAGCACGGCGGTGCCCACGATCCAGTCGGGGTGGGCCGGGCACCCGGGGACGTTGACGACGGTTGAGGAAACACCCCGGTCCTTGAGAAACGCCCGTACGGGCACGGCGCCCGTAGGGTTCGGGGGCGCGGCCGGGATGCCCCCGAAGCTCGCGCAGGTGCCCACGGCCACCACCGCCGTGGCCCTGCGCGCGGCCCGATCGAGAACCTCGGCCAGGGGTTCCTCGCCCACGGTGCAGGCGTCGGGCATGCCGGCCGGCACCGCGCCCTCCACCGCGAGGAGATATCCTCCGGCATCGATGGCCTTCGCCAGGGCCTCGAGGGCTGTCGGCCCCGTGGCGGCCGAAAGCGTCGGGTGAAACCGGAGCGCGAAGTAGCGGGTGACGAGTTCGGCCGGGCCGGGCCGGTCGGCGTTCAGGAGGCTCACGGAGCAACCGGAGCACGACTGGGCCTGAAGCCACAGGAGTGCCGGCCGTTCGGCGGCGAGGCGTTCCAGGGCCCGGGCCACGCCGGGGACGGCGGAGGCGCCGAGGCCGAGGGCGGAGGCTAGGATCCCGGCGTCCCGGAGAAATTCGCGTCGGGTCATGGCCATGGCTTGTCTCCTCCCCTGGGGTGTCAATGGACCGCGCAGGCGATGCACGGGTCGAACGACCGGACCACCCGGGCCACCGCAAGCCCCGGGGGTTCCCCCTTCCGGGCCGCGAGGCCCTCGAGCGCCGTTTCCACCGGCCCGGGCGTTCCGGCGTCGTCCCGGGGCGAGAAGTTCCAGGTGGAGGGTACGACACACTGGTACCGGTCGATCCGAAACCCTTCCATCCGTGCCCAGTGCCCTAGGGCCCCGCGGGGGGCCTCCACGAGCCCGGCCCCGGCGCCGGACGGCCGGGGGGTGTAGGCTCCGGCCGTGGGCTTGCCGGGTTCCAGGCGGTCGAGCCATTCGTTCATCTTGCGGGCCAGGGCCCAGGCCTCCACTCCCCGGGCCAGGTGCCGGCCCAGGACGCCGGAGAGGGCCTCGACCCGGAGCCCGGCGGGCGAAAGCCAGCGCGTTTCCGCCTCCTTCACATCCGGGTGGCCCTGGGCGGCGGCGATCCGGACCCGTGCCAGGGGGCCCACCTCCAGGGGGCGGCCGCCATACCGGGGGGCCTTGAGCCAGGAGTAGGCGCCGGGCTTCCCAGGCTCGGGCTGGGTCGTGCCTTCGGCGGGCCGCGAGGGCCCTGCCGTCCGGTACCGGCTGTGGCCCACCTGTTCGGCGATGGCCTCCGGTCGCAGGGGCTCGAGGCGGCCGTCGGCCAGCACCCCCGGGGGAAGCCAGGGCCGGCCGTCGGCCTCCTCGAAGGCCCCGAAGGCCAGAAACGCCTCCGGTCCCTTACCCTCAAGCGCCAAGTGTGGAAGCTTCCTGCCGAGTTCCAGGAGGTCCGGGAGATACGCCGTCTCCAGGAACGTGAGGACCCGGCCGAGGTCGCTCCGGAACGCCTCCACCTCCAGGGGGTAGACCGGGGTCGTGACACCCCCCGGCACCAGGGAGGCCGTGTGGGGCATCTTGCCCCCGAACCGGGCGGCCATCCGGTGGCAGGCCTGGCGGACCTCGAGGGCGTTGAGGTAGTGGGCGAGCGCCGAGGCCGTCCACGGCGCGTCGGCCGGGAGCCCCCCCTCCCACTGGGGGAGAAACGGGGCGGCGGGGAGGACCCGGTTCGACCGCGCTTCCGCCTCGGCCCAGGCCCGCAGGGCGGCCAATCGAGGGTCGTCCCCCTCGTAGGCCAGGATCCCGGCCACGTCCACGAAATCGAGCGCGCTCAGGTGATAGAAGTGGAGGATGTGGCTCTGGAGGAAGTTCGCCCCCAGCACGAGGCTGCGAAGCAGCCGTCCGTTGGGGGAGACCGACAGCCCCAGCGCCTCCTCGAGGGCCCGGCACGAGGCCACGGCGTGGCTCACGGGGCAGACCCCGCAGATGCGCTGGGTGATCGCGGGCGCGTCCAGGGCGTCTCGGCCCTTCAGGATCGATTCGAACCCGCGAAACATCTCGCCGGCCACCCGGGCCTCGGCGAGCCGGTCGCCGTCCCAGCGGGTTTCGACCCGCAGGTGGCCCTCGATGCGGGTCACGGGATCGAGCACGAGCGTGGCCATGGGATGCCTCCTCCGAGATTCCTCCGAAACAGGACGTAGAAAGCCGCCGGAGACTGCCGGGGCGGACATGCTCCTCTATCGGCCGTGGGGAAGGGCGGCTTTATGGGGTTTGGAAAATTTTGAAAAGAAAGAGCATGGAAAATAACTATATAAGCCAGACATTCTTGCGTTCTCTTGGAGACGTGTTGCGAGTTGTTTCGCGACCCCCCCACCCCTGGCCCTTTCCTGCGCAGGAGGGGTTTCTGCTGCGCAGGCGGGATCTTTTCGGAAAAGCTCCTTGACAGGGGTGGGGCCGGTTTGTATAGTCCGCCCATGTTGTGGGATCAGGTGGGATAGAGTGGGGCACCAGGCCATGGAGGCCGCATGTTCCGGGGATGCTTCGAGCACACCATCGACGACAAGGGTCGGCTCAGCATCCCCGCGCGCTTCCGCGAGGCTCTGGAGACCACCTTCAGCGCCCCCCTGTACCTGACCCGCCACAAGGACTGCCTCGTCGCGTACCCGGCCGACGAGTGGCGGGCCCTCGAGGCCCGCATCAACGAACTGCCCGCCTTCGATCCCAAGATCCAGGCCTTCCGCAGGTTCTTCTACGCCCCGGCCCAGGAGTGCCCCGTGGACAAGGCGGGGCGGATCCTCGTTCCGCCGACGCTCCGGTCCTACGCGGGCCTCGACCGCCAGGTGGTGTTGGCCGGCATGGGAAAGAACTTCGAGATCTGGGCCAAGGAGCGCTACGACGCGGCCATGGACGCGGTGGCCGCCCAGTTCGACGAGATCGCCGGGGCCGTGGGAGGGCTGGGGCTGTGAGCCGCATCGTGCGCCGGACCCACCGGGGCGTGCCGGTGGTGCGGATCGAGGGGGAGCTCGGGCTCGACCGGGCCCAGGACTTCCGCCGGGCGCTCCGGGAGGCCCGGGGGGACCGGATCGTCGTGGATCTCCGGAAGGCTCGCCACCTCCACTACCGCATGGCCACGGAACTCCTGGAGCTGGCACGGCGCCGCCGGGTGGAGCTCGTGGGGCCGAGCCCGTATCTGCGGGAGATCCTGCGGTTCGTGGGGGGGGCCGACGGGGTGCTGCCGGAGTTTCGGACGCTGCGGGAAGCCCTGGAGGCCCATGACGCTGCCTGATGGGGGTTACCACGTCCCGGTGCTGGCCTGGGAGGCGGCGGACCTCCTGGTGACCGACCCCGACGGCCTCTATGTGGACGGAACCCTCGGCGGGGGAGGCCACGCCCGGGAGATCCTGGCGCGGCTGGGACCCGGGGGGCGGCTTCTCGGGCTCGATCGGGACCCCGACGCCCTGGCCCACGCGACCGCCTGGGCCGGGGACCCCAGGGTCCTCCTCCGGCGGGCCAACTTCGCGGACCTGCCGGCCGTCCTGGAGGCGGAGGGGCTGGGGGAGGTCACCGGGGTGCTCCTCGACCTGGGGGTGAGCTCCCATCAGGTGGACGAGGGGGAGCGCGGATTCAGCTTCCTGCGCGACGGCCCCCTCGACATGCGGATGGACCCGGAGGGGCCGGTGACGGCCGCCGACCTCGTCAACACCCTGGACGAGGCCGACCTCACCCGGATCTTCCGGGAGTACGGGGAGGAACCCCGGGCCTCCCGGGCGGCCCGGGCCGTGGTGGCGGCCCGGAGGAAGGCTCCCCTTCGGACCACGGCCGACCTGGCCCGGACGATCGAGCGGGCCCTGGGACGGCGCGGGCGGAAGCACCCGGCCACCCGGATTTTCCAGGCGCTTCGGATCGCCGTGAACCGGGAGTTGGAGGCCCTGGACCGGTTTCTCGAGACTCTGCCCGGGGTGCTCGCCCCCGGCGGAAGGGTCGTCGTGATCTCGTACCACTCGCTGGAGGACCGCCGGGTGAAGCGGGCCCTGCGGGATGCGGAGCCCCGGTGCCGTTGCCCCCCCGAGGCCCTTCGGTGCACCTGCGGCCGGCCGGGCTGGCTCCGGGTGCTCACCCGGAAGGTGGTTCGGCCGTCCGCCGAGGAGGTGGCTCGGAACCCCCGGGCCCGAAGCGCGCGCCTCCGGGCCGCCGAGCGGCTTGTACCCGAACGAGGTCAGGGAGGACAATGATGACCACCACCGCGCTCACCCGTACCCTGCGAGCCGAGGCCTGGATCGGATCTCTGTCGGGGGTCGTTCCGTGGCTCTGGAAGGCCGGTGCCTTCGGTCTGTGCCTCCTCGCGGCCCTCCTCTTGGTGACGCTTCGGATCCAGGCCACCCGACTCCAGTACGAGATGGACGAGCTCGTGCGCCAGAAGCAGGGGCTTTCCGAACGGCTCTCCAATTTGGAGGTGGAGCGGTCGGCCCTGGCCGCGACGCCGCGCATCGAGCGGGAAGCCCGCCGCCTCGGGTTCGTGGTGCCGGGCCGGGATGCGGTCGTCGTTCTCCCGAGGTAAGAAGAAGGCGTGCGGGCCGCTGCGGGGCGAGCGGGTCCGGCTGCGAATCGTAGGGGCGGCCCTCTTGGGGATCCTGGCCGCCGCCGGCCTGCGGGCGGCTTACCTCCAGCTCCGGCTGGCCCCCGAACTCCGGGCGCGGGCGGCCCGCCAGCATCAGGGCCAGATCGAGATCCTGCCCACCCGGGGGGCGATTTTCGACCGGAACGGCCGGGAACTGGCCTTGAGCGTGCCCGGCTGGAGCCTGTTTGCGGACCCCTCGGTGCTGTTGGAACGGGAGGAGGATCTCGCTCGGCTGGCCGAGATCCTGGGGCAATCCGGGCCCGAGGTGCGAAGGCGCCTGGAGGCGGGGGGAAGGCGGTTCGCGTGGCTCAAACGGGCACTGTCCCCCGGGGAGCTCGCCCGGGTGCAAGAGGCGGATATTCCCGGGACGGGTCTGGCCCAGGAACCCCTGCGGTTCTATCCCAAGCGGGCGCTCGCCGGGCAGGTGCTGGGGTTCGTGGGGGCCGACGGCAAGGGGCTCGGGGGCCTTGAGTTCGCGTTCGACGGGCTCCTCATGGGCCGGGAAAAGCGGGTGCTGGCGGCCCGGGACGCCCGGGGCCGGCTGCTTCTCCGAAACGCCCCCGATCCCCTGGAGGCGAGCGGGGGCAGCCTGGTCCTCACGATCGACGAGACCCTCCAGCACATCGCCGAAGAGGAGCTCGCCCGGGCGGTGGAGGCGAGCCGGGCCCGGGGCGGGGTGGCGGTGGTGGTGGAACCGGCCTCGGGAGAGATCCTGGCGCTGGCCCAGGTGCCCCCGTTCAACCCGAACGACCTGGCCCGAAGCCGGGCCGAGGACCGGAAGGTCCGGGCTGCGGTGGACGTGTTCGAGCCCGGGAGCACGATGAAGCCTCTCTTCGTGGGGCTTCTGCTCGACCGTGGCGCGGCCCGGCCCGGGGAGCGCATCTTCTGCGAGAATGGGGAGTGGCCGGTCCACGGCCGGGTCATCCACGACCACAAGCCCCACGGCTGGCTCACGGTCGAGGAGATCCTTCGGGTTTCGAGCAACATCGGGGTCGCGAAGCTCTCGGAGCGGATCTCCCCCGAGGACCTGTACGCCGGATACCGGAAGCTCGGGTTCGGCCGGGCCACGGGGGTGGAACTGCCCGGCGAGTCACGGGGGATCCTGCCGGAGCCGGGGAACTGGTCGCTCATGACCCCGAAGACCCTGGCCTACGGCCAGGGCATCGGGGCCACGGCCCTCCAGGTGGCCGGGGCCTTCGCCGCGCTGGCGAACGGCGGCGTGGGGATGCGGCTCCGGTTGGTGCGGGAGATCCGGGGGCCGGGCGGAGAGACGCTGGAGCGCGCCGAGCCCGAACCCGTGGGTCGGGCGTTCTCCACCGCCACGGCGGCCCGGCTCACCGAGATCCTGGAAGGGGTGGTGGGGCCGGAGGGCACCGCGCCCCAGGCGGCCGTGCCCGGGTTCCGGGCCGCCGGAAAGACCGGCACGGCCTGGAAGGTGGAACGGGGCCGCTACAACCCAAAGAAGGTGTGGGCGAGCTTCGTGGGCTACGTGCCGAGCCGGGCGCCGAGGCTCGTGATCCTCGTGGCGGTGGACGAGCCCACGAAGGGCCCCCGGTACGGGGGCGTGGTGGCCGGTCCGGCGTTTCGGGAGATCGCCCAGCGAAGCCTGGCCTATCTGGGGGTTGCGCCCGACGAGGCCGTTTCGGAGGCGCCCCAGCCGCCGCGGGGGAAGCCGAAGCCGGCGGACACGACGGCCGAGGTCCGGCCCGGCGAGATGCCGGACTGCCGGGGGCTCACGCTCCGGGACGCCGTGCGGGTCCTGGGCCGGGCCGGCCTGCTGGAGGATGCCCGCCTCCTCGGCACCGGATGGGCCGCCCATCAGGAGCCGGCTCCGGGCACGCGGGTGGAGCCCGGGACGAGTTGCACCGTGGTGTTCCGCCCCGCCTTCGACGGCTGACAAACGCCGATCCGAGGTCCCGGCGGGGGGGCGCGGCCCGAAAGCCCTCGGCCGTCCGGCCAGTTCGGGGAAGAGGGTCACGGAAGCCCCCGGGGCCTCTGCCGGGCCCCACAATACGGGACGGCAACGCTGGAATCGCTAAAGATTTTCGCCGGCTAGCCGCCAGGCTACCCAGCCGCCCGGCCAAGTGACTTGGAAGCTCCCGTAGGCCGCGGGGCGCAGCCAGCTCGCCAAGCCCTGCCACGGGGTAGGCGCCGGCGCGCGCTGGCGGGCGGGGCAAGGGGCCTCCCTCCGGCCGGGCGCGAGTGCCGGCACCCGAACCGCCGCGCAGCCCAGACCCCAGGCGGCGGCTCCATGGCCCACTCGCCCAGACGCGGCGGGTTCGTGGTGCGAGCGACGGAGGTACTGCGCGGCTTCTTGCGGGGGCCGCACCCGGCTCTCCGGGAGGCCCCTTGCCCCCCAAGACGCGGGCGACCGGCCCGTGTCAGTTGGAAGCTCCCCAGGGCCCCTGCGGGGCCCCGCTACGCAGGGCAGTAACGTCCGGGTCGGGGCCCGGGTGTGGGAGCGCCTTCCAAGGCGCGACCCGGGCCGAAGGCCCGAAAAGGCATTGTCGCGGCCTGGAGGCCGCTCCCACGGGTTGGGACAGCCGCTGGCGCTCGAATCAGCAATGATTTTGGCGTCCTAGCATCCCAGCCTCCTAACGTCCCAGCGGGAAGTTACTTGGAAGGAACGAAGACGTGACCGATGCGCCTCGTTGATCTGCTGGCCCACCTGCCGGGAGCAAAGCCCCTGGATCCGGGCGACCCCGAGATCCTGGGGGTGACCTGCGACTCCCGGAAGGTGCGCCCGGGGTACCTGTTCGCGGCCGTGCCCGGCACCCGGGCGGACGGCCACGCCTTCGCCCCTGCCGCGGCCGCGGCAGGGGCTTCGGCGTGTTTGGTGGCCCGGGAGGTGGCCGCGCCGGGGGCCGTGCGCGTCCTCGTGGCCGACCCCGAGGAGGCCCTGGCACGGGCGGCCGCGGCGTTCCACGGGCATCCCTCCCGCTTCCTTCGGGTCGTGGGGATCACGGGCACGAACGGGAAGACGACCACGGCGTTCCTGGTCCAGCACATCCTGGCCTGCGAGGGCCGGGTCACGGCGCGGCTGGGCACCGTGGGCTACGCCTTCCCCCGGGGGGACGAACCCGCTCCCCTCACCACGCCCGACGCCGAGACGCTCCAGGCCGCCCTTGCGCGGGCCCGGACCGAGGGCGCCCAGGACGTGGTCATGGAGGTGAGTTCCCACGCCCTGGCGCGCCAGAGGGTCGAGGCGACCCGGTTCGCGGCCGTGGCGTTCACGAACCTGACCCAGGACCATCTGGACTACCACGGCACCCTGGAGGCGTACTTCGAGGCCAAACGGCGCCTGTTCACCCGCTACGCGCCCGAGGCGCCGGCGGCCGTGAACGCCGACGACCCGTTTGGCCGGCGACTCCTGGCCGAGCTCGGCGGCCGCGCCGTGCCGTTCGGCGTGGGGGTGGGGGAGGGCGTTCGGGTGATGGTGGACGAGGAAGGGCCGTGGGGGTTCCGGGGAAGGGCGCGGTTCCGGGGGCGCGAGGCGCCCCTGGCGCTTCCCCTGGCCGGCCGGTTCAACGCGGCCAACGCCGCCTGCGCCTTGGCCTGCGCCGTGGCCCTGGGGGTAGACCTCGCCCGGGCCGCCGAACATCTGGCCACGGCTCCAGCGGTGCCGGGCCGGATCGAGGCCGTTCCCAACCGGCTCGGGATCGGGGTGTACGTGGACTACGCCCACACCCCCGACGCACTCGACCGGGTCCTCGAGACCGTGGCCGCCGTGACCCCGGGTCGGGTCATCGCGGTGTTCGGGTGCGGGGGCGACCGCGACCGCACGAAACGGGCCCCCATGGCCCGGGCGGCCGCCCGCCGGGCCCGGGCCATTGTGCTCACGGCCGACAACTCCCGGTCGGAACCGACGGAGCGGATCCTCGACGAGATCGAGGCGGGGATGCCAGGGGGGTGGCGGAGGGTCGAAACTCCGTCGGGCCTCGGGGCCGACTGGGCCTACGCCAGGGTAGCCGACCGGGCCGAGGCGATCCGGTGGGCCGTGGCCGCGGCACGGCCCGGGGACGCCGTGGTGATCGCGGGCAAGGGACACGAAACCACCCAAACCCTGGGAGACCGGGTGCTCCCCTTCGACGATCGGGTCGAGGCCCGCAGGGCCCTGGCCGAGCGGGAGGCGGCGGCGTGAGGTGGCGGCTCGGGGAGATCGCCGCGGCCGCCGGCGGGGAGCTTCGGGGCGGAGATCCGGAAGCCTGCGTGGAGCGGGTCCACACCGACACGCGCACCCTCCGGGAAGGGGACCTCTTCGTGGCCTTGGTGGGCCCTCGCCACGACGGCCACGACCATCTGGCCGAGGCCGCCGGGCGCGGCGCGGTGGCCGTGCTGGTCCACCGGGCGGAACGACTCCCGGATCTTCCGGCGGTCGTGGTTGACGACACCCTGCGGGCCCTGGGCCGCCTCGGGGCGGAGGCTCGCCGCCGGCTCGGGATCCCGGTGATCGGGGTCACCGGAAGCGCCGGGAAAACCACGACCCGGGAGCTCGCAGCGGCCCTCCTGCGGGACCTGGGCCACCGGGTTCTCACGAGCCCGGGCAACTGGAACAACCGGATCGGCCTGCCTCTGACCCTCCTGGGAGCCTCGGGCGATGAGACGGCGGCCGTCCTGGAACTCGGGATCAGCGAGCCGGGGGAGATGGCCGAGCTCACGGCCGTGGCCCGGCCAGACGTGGCCCTGATCACCTGTGTGGCCCCCTGCCACACCGAGGGGCTCGGCGGGCTCGAAGGGGTCGCGCGGGAGAAGCTGGCGATCGCCCGGGGCCTCCGGCCGGGGGGGACCCTGGTCCTGCCCTTTGGGGACGAGCGGCTTACGCCCCCTCCCGGCGTGCGGTGTCTCACCTTCGGGTGGGAGGCCGGGGCCGACGTCAGGGCCGAGGGGTTCCGGCCCCTGGGGGCCGAGGGCGTGGCGTTCCGGTTGGAGGGGCGGGAGGTCCGGCTTCCGCTCTTCGGCCGCCACAACGCCTCGAACGCCCTGGCCGCCTGGGCCGCGGTCAAGGCCCTGGGCCTCGGCCACCCCGACCCGGTGCGGGCCTGGGGGGAGGTGGCGTCGGCGCGGCTTCGGGGGGAGGTGCGGCGGACCCGATCGGGAGCCCGCCTCTACGTGGACTGCTACAACGCGAACCCCAAGGCCGTGGAGGCCGCCCTGGAGACCCTGGCCGAGCTCGCCGGAGGGGCCCGGATGCTCGCCGTGCTCGGGGAGATGCGGGAACTGGGGGATCTCTGCCGGGCCGGCCACGAGGCCGTGGGCCGGGCCGCGGCCCGGCTCGGGGTGGCCGAGCTTCACCTCCTGGGGCCCCGCACGGCCGCCGTGCGGGAGGCGGCCCTCGACGCCGGGATGCCGCCGGAGAGGGTCTGGATCTACGACGATCGGACCACGTTGGCGGCCGCCGTGGCCCGGCGGCTCCGGGAGGGGGACTGGGTGCTGGTGAAGGGAAGCCGTGCCATGGGGCTCGAGGCCGTGGCCGAAGCGCTGGAGCGATGACGGGTGCTGTACCGCCTCCTCTACGGGCTGAGCGACGCCTTCGGGCCCCTCAACGTGTTCCGGTACCTCACGTTCCGGAGCGTGGTCGGGATGCTCACGGCCCTCGTGATCGTGCTCTTCCTGGGGCCGGCCGTGATCCGGTGGCTCGCCCGGCTCAAGGTGGGCCAGGCCGTGCGGGACGACGGTCCCGAGCGGCATCTGGCCAAAGCGGGCACGCCCACGATGGGGGGCGTGCTCATCCTGGTGGGGGTGACCGTGGCGACGCTCTTCTGGGCCGACCCCATCGAGCCCCGGGTCTGGATCGTGCTCGGCATCACCCTGGGGTTCGGGGCCGTGGGATTCGCCGACGACTACCTCAAGGTCTCGCGCCGAAACAGCAAGGGCCTTCCGGCTCGGACCAAGTTCTGGAGCCTGGTGGCCGTGGCCACGGCGGGGTGCGTGGCCCTGTGGGCCCTTCCCGGGTTCGACACCCGGCTGTCCGTGCCCTTTTTCAAGACGCTGCGGCCCGACCTGGGGTGGGCCTACATCCCCTTCGCGGTGTTCGTGGTGGTGGGCGCCGGAAACGCCGTGAACCTGACCGACGGACTGGACGGCCTGGCGATCGGACCCGTGATCACGGCCAGCCTCACGTACCTCATCTTCACCTACGCCGCGGGGCATGCCCGGATCGCCGAGTACCTGCAGATCCCGTGGGTGCCGGGCGCCGGGGAACTGGCGGTGTTCTGCGCGGCCATGGCCGGGGCGGCCCTCGGGTTCCTCTGGTACAACGCCTACCCGGCCCAGGTGTTCATGGGGGACGTGGGGAGCCTGTCGCTGGGGGGGGCCCTGGGGGCCGTGGCCGTGGTGAGCAAGTTCGAGATCGTGCTGGCCGTGGTGGGGGGCGTGTTCGTGGTGGAGGCCCTGAGCGTCATGATCCAGGTGGCCTCCTACAAGACCCGCCGGAAGCGGGTGTTTCGCATGGCGCCGATCCACCACCACTTCGAGCTCAAGGGGTGGGCCGAACCCAAGATCATCGTGCGGTTCTGGATCGTTTCCATCATCCTGGCCCTCCTGGGCCTCACCACGCTGAAGCTGCGATGACCCAATCTGCCTACGAGGCCTCCCGGATCCTGGTGGTGGGGGCGGGCCGTTCCGGGCTCGCGGCGGCCCGGTACCTGGTGCGGGCCGGGGCCCGGGTGGAGGTCCACGACGACCGGCCGGTGGAGCTGCCGCCGGACCTGGGCGCGGACCTGCGGGGCCGTAGGCCCCTGGAGGAGTACGATCTGGCCGTGGTGAGCCCGGGCATCCCGCCCCGCCATCCGGTGTGGCGGGGGCTCCGGGAGGCCGGGGTGGCGGTGCTGGGGGAGCTGGAGCTCGCGGCCCGCCACCTGGCCTGCCCCTTGGTCGCCGTGACCGGAACGAACGGGAAGAGCACGGTCACCGAGATGTTGGGCCGGGTGTTCCGGGCGGCCGGCCGCCGTGCCTTCGTGGGCGGGAACCTGGGCACCCCCCTGGTGGAGGCGCTCGGGGGGGAGTGGGACCTGGCCGTGGCCGAGGTGTCGAGCTTCCAGCTCGCCACGGCCGAGAGCTTGCGGCCCCGGGTGGCCGTGCTCCTCAACGTGGACCAGGACCACCTGGACTGGCACGGGTCGGCCGAGGCCTACCGGGAGGCCAAGGCCGGGATCTTCCGGAACCAGGGGCCCGGCGACGCGGCGGTGGCCTTTGCCGACGACCCGGTGGCCTGGGGTCTGGCCCGGCGGGGGCGGGGGACGCTCTTGGGGTTTTCGGAGACGAGGCCCCAGCCGGCCGGGGCCTGGCTCGAGGGGCGCGAGGCCGTGGTCCTCCTGCCGGGGGAGGACGGGGTGCGTCTCCCCGCGGAGAAAGTGCTCCGGCAGGGCCGCCACCGGGTGCGAAACGCCCTGGCCGCCGTGGTGGCCGCGGGCTGGATGGGAGTGCCGCCCGAGACGGCGTGGGAGACGATCGGGTCGTTTCCCGGGCTCCCCCACCGCATGGAGGCGTTCCTGGAGTGGAACGGGGTCCGGTTCGTGGACGACTCCAAGGCCACGAACGTGCACGCCGCCCGGGAGGCCCTGGCGGCGTGCGCCGGCCCGGTGGTCTGGCTCGCGGGCGGCCAGGCCAAGGGCCAGGACCTCACCCCCCTGGCCGAGGCCGCCCAGGGGCGGGTGCGGGAGGCGATCGCCGTGGGGGAGGCCGCCCCGGAGTTGGTGCGGGTGCTCCGGGATGCCGTGCCGGTGCGGGCGTTCGACGGCTGGGAGGAGGCCGTCGAGGCCGCGGTGGACCGGGCCCGGCCCGGGGACGTGGTGCTCCTTTCGCCGGCCTGCGCCAGCTTCGACCGGTTTTCGGGCTACGCCGAGCGGGGGCGGGTGTTCCAGGACCTGTGCCGGCGGGCCGTGGAGCGGAGGGCCGACCGTGGGCGGGGCTGAACGCCGGGCCGACCCCTGGGTGATGGGCACGGCCGCCGTGCTCGTGGGGCTCGGGCTCGTGCTCGTGTACTCCTCGGCCACCCCCCGGGCGTTCGGGATCGGGGCCCAGGATCCCCTGTTCTACGTGAAGCGCTCGGCGGCCTACGCCGGGGCGGGGCTTCTGGCCATGGCCCTCATGAGCCGGGTGCGAACCGAGTGGCTTCGACCCCTGGCCTATCCGGCCCTGGCCCTGAGCGTGGGGCTCCTGGTCCTGTGCTGGGTGCCCGGGTTCGGCCAGGAGGTGAACGGGGCCCACCGGTGGGTCCGGCTGGGGCCGGTGGGGTTTCAGCCGTCGGAGATCGCGAAGTTCGCGGTGATCCTGTTCTTGGCCGACAGCCTGGCCCGCCGGGGCGACCGGCTGCGGTCGTTCGCCTACGGTTATCTGCCCCACGTGCTCATACCGGCCGTGCCGGTCGCGCTCATCCTGGCCGAGCCCGATCTGGGCACGGCGGCCCTCGTGGCCGCGGTGGTGCTGCTGGTCTGCTTCGTGGCCGGGGTGCGGCCGGCCCACCTGGTGGCCGGGCTGTTGCCGGCGGTGCCGGTGGCGGTATGGGCCCTGTGGTTCGTGCCCTTTCGAAGGGCCCGGATCCTGGCGTTCCTGGATCCGTGGAAGTACGCCCAGGACGAGGGGTTCCAGCTCGTCCAGAGCCTCCTGGCCTTCGGGATGGGGGGGCTCTGGGGCGTGGGCCTGGGCCGGGGTCAGCAAAAACTCTTCTACCTGCCCGAGGCCCACACCGATTTCATCCTGAGCGTCTGGGCCGAGGAGGCCGGGTTCGTCGGTGTGGCGGCGGTTCTCGCCCTCGTGGCCTTCCTGGTGGCCCGGGGCTGCTGGATCGCGGCCCGCCAGGCCGACCCCTACCGGCGGTACCTGGCCTTCGGCATCACCGCCTGGCTGGGGCTCCAGGCCGGTCTGAACGCGCTGGTGGTGACCGGGTGCCTGCCCACCAAGGGGCTCCCGTTCCCGTTCCTCTCCTACGGGGGCACCGGGTGGGTGGTGGACCTCGCCGCGGTGGGGGTGCTCGCGGGGATCGGCCGGTGCGACTCCTGATCGCGGGCGGCGGCACGGGGGGGCACCTGTTTCCCGGGATCGCCGTGGCCCAGGAGCTCCTGGGCCGGCCGGGCGGGCACGAGGTGGCCTTCGCGGGAACGGAGCACGGCATCGAGGCCCGGGTGGTCCCGGCCCGGGGGTTCCGGTTTTTCCCGGTGCGGGCGGCCGGGGTGGTGGGCAAGGGGCCGGCGGGGGCGCTCCGGGGGCTCGGCCGCACGATCCTCGGGCTCCGGGACGCCGCGGGCGTGATCCGGTCGTTTCGGCCCGGCGCCTGCCTCGGGGTGGGGGGATACGCGAGCGTGCCGGTTCTCGCGGTGGCCCGGGCGCGGGGGATCTTCACCGCGGTGCAGGAGCAAAACGCCTGGCCGGGGCTCGCGAACCGGGTCCTCGGCCGGTGGGCCCACCGGGTGTTCCTGGGGTTCGAGGAGGGCCGGGCCGGGTTCCCGGCGGGAAAGGCCGTGGTCACCGGAAACCCGCTGAGGCCGGAGTTCGCCGAACCCGCGCCCTACCCGGAGCGGGGGCAGGGGGAGCCGCTGCGGATCCTCGTGCTCGGGGGGAGCCAGGGGGCCCGCACCCTGAACCGGGCGGTGCCCGGGGCCCTCGGGCGTTTGACGGGGCCCGTCGAGGTGCTTCACCAGGCCGGGCCCGGCCGGGGGCACGAGGCCGCCTACGGAGGCCGGCCCGGCGTGCGGGTCGTGGAGTTCGTGGACGACATGGCCTCGGCCTACGCCTGGTGCCACCTGGTGGTGGCCCGGGCCGGGGCGCTGACGGTGGGGGAGGTGGCGGCCGTGGGCCGGCCGGCGGTGTTCGTGCCCTACCCCCACGCGGCCGGGGGGCACCAGGAGAAGAACGCCCGGGCGGCCGAGGCGGCCGGTTGGGCCGTGTGCCTGGCGGATGCCGCGTGCTCCCCGGAGCGTCTGGCGGCGGTCCTGGAGGACCTGGCCGCCGAGCCGGGCCGGCTCCGGGCCATGGCGGACCGGGCGGCGGCCTGGGCCCGCCGGGACGCGGCGGCCCGGATCGTGGACAAGCTGTTGAAGGCGGGAAGGCTAGAACGCTAGGAAGCTAGAAAGCCGGAAGGCGAAAACGCCAAGAACCGGTGCCTGCAGGTGAAGGGCTGGGGAGTCGGAGCGTTCCAGCCTTCTGGCCTTCCAGCTTTCCAGCCATGCCCAGAGGAAGCCCTTGTACCGTAAAGATCACCGCATCCATTTCGTGGGCATCGGGGGCATCGGCATGAGCGGCATCGCCGAGGTGCTCCTCAATCTGGGGTACCGGGTGAGCGGCTCCGACCTGAAGGAAACGCCGATCACCCGGCGCCTGGCGGGCCTGGGGGCCCGGGTTCACCGGGGCCACGCCGCCGGGCACGTGGGCGACGCCACGGTAGTGGTGATCTCCTCGGCGGTGGGGCCCGAGAACCCCGAGGTGGTCGAGGCCCACCGCCGGGGCATCCCCGTGATCCCCCGGGCCGAGATGCTCGCGGAACTCATGCGGATGAAATACGGCGTGGCCGTGGCCGGGGCCCACGGGAAGACCACCACCACCTCCATGGTGGGGGCGGTGCTCACCGAGGCCGGACTCGACCCCACGGTGGTGGTGGGAGGCCGGCTCCGGAGCGCCGGGACCAACGCGGTGCTCGGGCGGGGGGAGTTCCTGGTGGCCGAGGCCGACGAGAGCGACGGGAGTTTCCTGGCGCTGGTGCCCACGGTGGCCGTGGTCACGAACATCGACCGCGAGCACATGAACCACTATGGCAGCGAGGAGGCCCTGGAGCGGGCGTTCGTGGACTTCGCCAACAAGGTGCCCTTCTACGGCGCCGTGGTCGTGTGCCTCGACGATCCCCGGATCCAGGCGCTCCTTCCGGAAATCCGCAAACGGGTGATCCCCTACGGCCTCTCGGCCCAGGCCGAGGTGTCGGCCCGGGCGATCGAGACCTCGGGGGCCTGCACCCGGTTCGAGGTGTTGGTGCGGGGGGCGTCCGTGGGCCGGGTGGACCTGGCCGTTCCCGGGCTTCACAACGTGCGAAACGCCCTGGCGGCCGTGGCGGTGGCCGAGGAGCTGGGCGTGGACCCGGGGCTCGCCTGCCGGGCCCTCTCGGCGTTCCAGGGCGTGGAGCGCCGAAGTCAGGTGGTGGGGGAGGCCGCCGGGGTGGTGGTGGTGGACGACTACGGGCACCACCCCACCGAGATCCAGGCCGTGCTGGCGGCCCTCAAGGAGGCCTACGGCCGGCGGGTTGTGGCCGTGTTCCAGCCGCACCGGTACACCCGCACGGCCGACCTCCTCGATCGGTTTGCTACCTGCTTCTACGACGCGGACACCGTGCTCGTGACCGACGTGTACCCGGCGGGGGAGGCGCCCATCGAGGGGGTGACGGCCGAGGCGCTGGTGGAGTCCCTCAGGACCCACGGCCACCGGGACGCCCGGTACGTCGGGGCCCTCGAGGGGGTGCCCGGGGCGGTGGCCGAGGCGGCCGGCCCGGGAGATCTCGTGGTCACCCTGGGCGCGGGAAGCATCGGGGGCGTGGGCGGACAGATCCTCGAGCGGCTGGGAGGAGCGGGCTGATGGCGAAAACGGCGATCGACGAACTCCAGGAACGGGTCCGCGGCAAGGTGGTCCTGAACGCCCCCATGGACCGGCTCACCACCCTCCGGGTGGGGGGCCCGGCCGACCTCCTGGTGTACCCCGAGGACCGGGAAGACCTAACGGAGCTCATCTCGTTTCTGGCCGAGCGCGAGATCCCGTACTTCGTGCTCGGGAACGGGTCGAACCTGGTGGTGCGAGACGGGGGCATCCGGGGCGCCGTGATCTGCCCCACCGAGGGGTTCCGGGGCCTCGAGCGGCGCGAAGGCGCCCGGTTCCGGGTGGATGCCGGGGTGCCCCTGCGACGGCTCGTGCGCTGGACCGTGGACCAGGGCATCACCGGCTTCGAGCCCCTGGTGGGCGTGCCGGGCTCGGTGGGCGGGGCGCTTGCCATGAACGCCGGGGCCTGGGGCATGGAGATCGGGGAGCGGCTGGTGGAGCTCGAGACCCTGAGCCCCGAGGGCCGGGTGCAGGTGTTCGACCGCACCACCCTGCGGTTCGGCTACCGGAGCCTCGACCTGCCGCCCGGGTTCGTGATCCTGGGGGGGGTGCTGGAGGGGGAGCCGGCCGACCCCGAGGAGGTCAAGGCGGCGGCCAAGGCGTTCTTCGCCCGCCGGAAGGAGTCCCAGCCGCTCGCCGAGCCCAGCGCGGGCAGCGTGTTCAAGAACCCGCCGGGCCAAAAGGCCGCCAAGCTCATCGAGTCGTGTGGCCTCAAGGGCGTGCGGGTGGGCGATGCCGAGGTCTCCCGGCTCCACGCGAATTTCATCGTGAACGCCGGCATGGCCACGGCGAGCCAGGTGGTCTCGCTCATCGGCATGATCCAGGAGAGGGTGTTCGTAAAGCACAAGGTGAAGCTGGAGCCCGAGGTGCGGATCGTGGGGGAGTGGGCCAAGGGCAAGGTGCGGGTCACGGACTAACCACGGGCCCCGACGAGGAGGCGGCATGGCGCGGGTCGCGGTGATCCTGGGCGGAAAGAGCAACGAGCGGGAGGTGAGCCTTCGCACCGGCCGCGCCGTGGCCGAGGGGCTGCGCCGGCGGGGACACGAGGTGGAGGAGGTGGACGCCGGCGGGGACTGGATCCCCCGGGTGCAGGCGCTTCGGCCCGACGCCGCCTTCGTGGCCCTCCACGGCCGGTGGGGTGAGGACGGCACCGTGCAGGGGGTCCTGGAGATCCTGGGCATCCCGTACACCGGGTCCGGGGTGCTCGCGAGCGCCGTGGCCATGGACAAGGTGGCCTCCAAGCGGATGTTCGAGGCCTGCGGGGTGCCCACCCCAGGGTGGCAGGTGCTCGGGCCGGGGGAGGCCGCCTCGGCCCTGCGGATCCGCCCCCCACTCGTGGCGAAACCCCCCCGGGGCGGCTCGACCCTGGGGGTGGGGGTGGCCCGCACGCCGGACGAGATCCCCGCCGCCCTGGACGCGGCTCGGTCCTGCGAGCCCGAGGTGCTGGTGGAGGAGTTCGTGGAGGGGAGGGAGCTCACCGTGGGGTTTTTGGACCGCGACGCGCTCCCGGTGGTCGAGATCGTGCCCGAGTCGGGGTTTTACGACTACGAGTCCAAATACACCCCGGGCCGCACCCGGTACCTGTGCCCGGCCCCCCTGGAGCCGGGCCTCGAGCCCCGGGTCGTCGAGGTGGCCCGCATGGCCTACGAGGCCCTGGGGTGCTCGGGCGCGGCCCGGGTGGATCTGCGGCTCGACCCGGCCGGCCGGCCCTGGGTGCTCGAGGTGAACACGATCCCCGGCATGACGCCGACGAGCCTGTTGCCCAAGGCGGCCGCGGCCGCAGGGGTGGGGTTCGACGAGTTGGTGGACCGGATGCTCGCCGGCGCGAGCCTGAAGGCGTGAGGACGGCATGAGGGCGGACCGACGGGAGGGTTCGAGGCGCAGGGGGCACGCGACCGCGGCGGCCGCGCTGGCCTGGCTCGCGGTGGGCGCGGCCCTGGCGGCGGTCCTCTACACCGGGCTTCGCCGGGGCCTCGGCACGGTGTTCCCGGTGACCACGGTGCGGGTCGAGGGCGCGGTCCGCACCGACCCCGAGGCCGTCCGCCGCGCGGCCGGCGTCACCCCGGGCACACCCCTGTTCGGGATCGATGTGGAACGGGTCCAGCGGGCCGCCGAGGCGCTCCCCTGGGTGCGCTCGGCGAGGGTCATCCGGCAGGTGCCGGGCACCGTGCGGATCGCGGTGACCGAGTGGGAGCCCCGGTACCTCTTGAAGGCCGAGCGGCTGGTGTACCTCACGGCCGAGGGGCACGTGGTGGCCGCCCCGGTCACGCCGGGCGACGACCTGCCCGTGGTGACCGGGATCACCCCGGCCGACCTCCACCGGAACGCCGGGGTCCGGGAGGCCCTCCTGGGGCTTCTCACCCGGATCGAGGGCGGGTTGGCCGGCGAGCCGGTGGGGGAGGTCCACGTGAGCCCGGACGAGGGGTTCACGGTGTACACGGCCCGGCGGGCCGTGCGGTTCGGGTTTGGCCGGATCGACGAGAAGCTCGCGCGCCTCGAACGGCTCGATCGCCACCTGGCCCGCAGCGGTCAGTGGGCCCGCACCGTGGACCTGGACTTCGAGGATCGGATCGTGGCCCGTTTGGAACCGGGCGCCCTTCCCGGAGGATCGAGATGAGACCGACCTCCCGGCAGGTCGTGGGGCTCGACATCGGCACGACCAAGATCTGCGCGGTGGTGGCCGAGACATCACCCGAGGGACTGCGGATGCTGGGGTTCGGCACCCATCCCTCGAAGGGCCTCCGCAAGGGGGTGGTGGTCAACATCGAGGCCACCGTCCAGTCGATCCGCAAGGCCGTGGAGGAGGCCGAGATCATGGCCGACCGGGAGATCCGGCAGGTGTACGCCGGCATCGCGGGCGGCCACATCCAGGGGTTCAACAGCCACGGGGTGATCCCCCTTCGGGACCGGGAGGTGCGCCAGGCCGACGTGAGGCGCGTGCTCGACGCGGCCCGGGCCGTGGCCATCCCCATGGACCGGGAGGTCATCCACATCCTGCCCCAGGAGTACATCGTGGACGACCAGGACGGCATCCGCGACCCCCTGGGCATGAGCGGGGTGCGGCTGGAGGCCCGGGTCCACATCGTCACCGGCGCGGTCACGAGCGCCCAGAACATCGTGAAGTGCTGCAACCGCGCCGGGCTCCAGGTGGCCGACATCGTGCTCGAGCCCCTGGCCAGCGCCGAGGCCGTGCTGACCGAGGACGAGCGGGAGATCGGGGTGGCCCTGGTGGACATGGGCGGCGGCACGACGGACATCCTGGTGGTCAGCCAGGGGGCCGTCCGCCACTCGTCGGTGCTGGCGCTGGGCGGGGCCCATGTGACGAACGACATCGCCGTGGGGCTGCGCACCCCGGTGGCCGACGCCGAGAAGATCAAGCGCCGCCACGGCTGCGCCCTGGCCTCCCTGGTGGGCAAGGACGAGACCCTGGAGGTGCCGAGCGTGGGAGGGCGCCGGCCCCGGATGATGGGCCGCAAGATCCTGGCCGAGATCGTCGAGCCCCGCATGGAGGAGCTCCTCACCCTCGTCCACAGCGACCTCCAGCAGGCCAACATGGAGGACCGGCTCGCCTCGGGCCTCGTGCTCACCGGGGGAGGAAGCCTCCTGGAGGGCACGGTGGAGATGGCGGAGCAGATCTTCGGCGGGCTTCCGGTGCGGCGGGGGTACCCCCTGCGGCCCGAGGGCCTGCCCGACGGCCTGCGGGACCCGTCGTTCGCCACCAGCGTGGGGCTCGTGCTCTACGCCGCCCGGGCCTCGGCCGAGGGGGTGAGCCCGCTGGACCCGGCCGACGAGAACCTGTTCGCGAAGATCGTCACGCGCATGAAGGGATGGTTTCGTAACTTCTTCTGAGGCGGCCCCCGGGGATCGGTGACCGGCGGATCGAGGGGTTCCGCCGGCCACCCGTTCCCAGGTGCCGTTCCCAAGCCAGGAGGTGACCCATGGCCAAGTTCGAGTTCGCAGATGCGCACGTGTTCCAGGCCCGGATCAAGGTGGTCGGGGTGGGAGGCGGCGGCGGAAACGCGGTGAATACCATGATCGCGGCCGGCGTCACCGGGGTCGAGTTTCTCGCGGCCAACACCGACGCCCAGGCGCTGGGCTCCAACCTGGCGCCCATGAAGATCCAGCTCGGGGGAGGCCTGACCCGGGGCCTGGGCGCCGGGGCTAACCCCGAGGTGGGCCGGCAGGCGGCGGTCGAGGATACCGCCGTGATCGCCGACGCCCTGGAGGGGGCCGACATGGTGTTCGTCACGGCCGGCATGGGCGGCGGCACCGGCACCGGCGCGAGCCCGGTCATCGCCCGGGTGGCCAAGGAGGTTGGGGCGCTCACGGTGGGGGTGGTCACGAAACCGTTCGGGTTCGAGGGGAAGCGCCGGATGCGCCAGGCCCTGGAGGGCATCGAGGATCTCCGCAAGGAGGTGGACACCCTCATCACCATACCCAACGACCGGTTGCTTTCCATCGCGGGCAAGCAGGCCTCCTTCGTGGAGGCGTTCCGCATGGCCGACGACGTGCTCCGCCAGGCCGTGCAGGGCATCAGCGACCTCATCACCCGGGAGGGCCTGATCAACGTGGACTTCGCCGACGTGCGCACCGTGATGAGCGAAAAGGGCATGGCGCTCATGGGCACGGGCATCCGAAGCGGCGAGAACCGGGCCGTCATGGCCGCCCAGGACGCCATCTCGAGCCCGCTCCTGGACAACGTGAGCATCGAGGGTGCCCGGGGGGTGCTGATCAACATCACCGGGCCCTCGGACCTGGGCCTGGCCGAGGTGGCCGAGGCCGCCTCCCTGATCCAGGAGGCCGCCCACGAGGACGCGAACATCATCTACGGCCAGGTGATCGACGACACCCTGGAGGACCGGGTCCAGGTGACCGTGATCGCCACCGGGTTCGGCGAGGCCAAGGCCGAGCAGGCCCCCATCGACCTGGAGACCGTGCGGGTGGCGAAGGCCGAAAAGGCCAAACCCGTGGACTACGACCGGCCCGCGTTCCAGCGCCGCAAGGAGCCCTCGGCCCTGGCCGTGCGGGTGAGCCGGGTCGTGGGGGGTGACATCGAGGTGGACAGCGAGCTTGACATCCCGACGTTCCTGCGAAAGCAGGCGGACTGAGGGCCCAGGGCGCGCGGCTTCCCCGGCCCCCGGCGCCATGGGTGAGCGGCAGGCGCTCCGGCCCCTGGAGCCGGTGCCGCCCGGCCGGGCGGAGGTGACCTGCGCCCTCGTTTATCCCAACCGGCTGGCGCTGGCCGCCGCCAACCTGGGGTTCCAGACCCTCTACGCCCTCCTGAACCGGGAGGGGTGGCTGTGCCACCGCGCCGCGGCCGACCGCCCCCGGACCCTCGAGGCCGGCCGCGACCTTGGGGCCTACGACGTGGTGGCCGCGAGCCTCTCCTTCGAGGGCGACTACCCCGCGTTTCTGGAACTGCTGCGAGACGCCCGGATTCCCCTGCGATCCGGGGACCGGGGCGCCTCCCACCCCCTCGTCCTCGTCGGGGGCGTCGCCCCCACCCTCAACCCCGAACCCCTCGCCCCCTTCTGCGACATCGTGTTCCTCGGCGAGGCCGAGGCGGGCCTCGCCGGGCTCTTGGCCTTCCTGCGCGACCATCGGGAGCTCCCCCGGTCCGAGCGCCTCCGGGCCCTGGCCGGGGCCGGGCTGGCCGGGGTGTACGTGCCGGGCCTTCAGGACCCCGCGGCAGGATTTCGGGCCGAGCGGGTCTGGGCCCGGGTACCCTGGGACCCGGCCCGCACCCGGTTCCTCGTGCCCGACGACCCCTTCGGCGGGGCGTACCTCCTGGAGATCGGACGGGGTTGCCCCCACGCCTGCCGGTTTTGCGCCGCGGGGTACGCGACCCGGCCGTTTCGGCCCCTGCCCCTCACGGCGCTGCTGCCCTGGGTCGGGTTCGGCGCCGAGAAGGCGGGAAAGGTGGGCTTCGTGGCCGCGGCCGTGTCCGACCACCCCGGCTTCACCGATCTGGCCCGGGCCGCCCTGGAGGCCGGGGCCGGGTTCTCCGTGAGCTCGTTTCGGGCCGAGAACCTGTCGGCCGAGGCGGCCGACCTCCTCGTCCGGGGAGGGCTCAAGACCCTGACCGTGGCCCTGGAGGCCGGAAGCCCCCGGCTCCGGGCCCTCCTGGGAAAGCGCATCACGGAGGAGGACCTCTTGCGGGCGGCCCGGTCGGCCGGGGAGGCCGGCATCCCGAACCTTCGGATCTACGCCATGGTGGGGCTTCCCACCGAGACCGACGAGGACGTGGACGCGCTCGCCGACGCGGCCGAGCGGGCCCGGGTCGCCCTGGGGCGGGGCCAGGTCACGGTGAGCGCGGCGCCCTTCGTCCCGAAGCCCCACACCCCGCTCCAGTGGGAGCCCGCGCCGGCCGAGGCCCTGGTGCGGGCCCGGATCCGGCGGCTCCAGGCCCGGTGCGGCCGGGTCCGGGGGGTGCGGGCCGTGGCCGAAACCCCCAAGTGGTCCCGCCTCCAGGCCCTGTGGAGCCGCGGCGGCCGGGCCGTGGCCGATCTGCTGGAACAGGGGGTTGGGTCCGCCGACTGGCGGGCGGTGCTGCGCTCGCCCCTGGCCCGGCGGGAGCTCGACGAGCCCCGGGATCCCGACGCCCCGTTGCCCTGGGACTTCCTCGGGGGCGTGCCCGACCGGGCGCACCTCCTGCGGGAGCGGGCCGCGGCCCTTGCAGGGTCTCCCCCGGTCCCCTGCCGCCCCGGTACCTGCACCGCGTGTGGGGTGTGCGAGAGCGGAGGGGAAGCGGGGCAGCGTCGATAGGGGTGCCGATCGGCCGAGGCCGCCCTGGATTCCCTTTCGAGTAGCTTCCGCTAGGCGGCTGGGCTGCTCGGCAGCTAGGCGGCTAAAAACATTCGCGATTCCGGCGTCATCGCGCCTGCCAACCTGTGGGAGCAGCGTCCGAGCCGCGACAGTACCCTTTCGGGGTTTCGGCCCGGATCGCGGCGTGGACGCCGTTCCCACCCCCGAGCCCTGCCTCGGCCGTTACTGTCGTGCGGGGTGGGGCCCGGAAGGGGCCCTGGGGAGCTTTCAACAGGGTTTCGGTCGCCGGTCGACGGTCTTCTGGCCCTTGGTCCAAGCCGGGGCGACCTCGCGTCTGGCCGAGAGTGGAAAGTTATCGTTGTTCTTGCGAACAGGTCCCGTCGCGGCCTGCGGCAGCTCCCGAGAAACCGCTTCGTGGAATGCAACGCGACCCCTCTCCCCGCTTCCCCGTCCGCGTGGATCACACACCACGGCGGAGCCCGGGTAGCGGGGAGGAGAGGAGCGGTTGACCCGGTAGTTTCCCGTTGATTACGATTCGGGCATGAAGACGAACGAAGCCCCCCACGAAGAGGTCCTTGCCCGGCGGGCGGCCGTGCTGAAGGCGCTCGGCCATCCCACCCGGGTGGCGATCCTGGAGATCCTGCGGGAGGGGGAGGAGTGCGTGTGCCGGATCTGCCCCCGGGTCGGAGGGAGTCAGCCCAACACCTCGAAGCACCTGGCGATCTTGAAACGGGCCGGCATCGTGGCCTCCCGGCAGGAGGGCACGATGACGTTCTACCGGGTGCGCGACCCCGCGGTGTTCGAGATCCTCGACCGGGCGGGCGAGATGGGGTGAGGCCGCCCTAGGGGGCCGACTCCCGGGGGAACCGGATCGCCTCCACCAGCACGTACGCCGCCTGGAGCCAGGAGGTGGGGCACAGCGGGAAACACTCCCGGCACCGCCAGCATTCCTCGGCCGCGAGCTCGGGCACGAAGGCCACCTCCTTTTTCGCGCCCCGGTTCACGAACCCCACGGCGTGCTTGCCCTTCACCTCGGCGCAGTAGCGCACGCACAGGGCGCAGTGCACGCAAAACGAAGCGCCTTTCTCGAACCGGTCCCGCTCGGCGCCGTATTCCTCCGCCAGGGCCCGAAGCCCGGGGGCCTCGGGGGCCCGGGCCAGAAGGAGCTCGAGGATCACCCGCCGGATCCGGTCCACGGTGGGGGTGCGGGTGCGCACGGTGATCCCTTCGGCCACCGGGTACACGCAGGACACCACGTGCTGGGTCCGGCCCCCCCGCTCCACCTCCACGGTGCACAGCCGGCACCCGCCGAAGGGCTCGATGGCCTCGTGGTGGCACAGGGTGGGGATCCGGATCCCCGCGGCCTTCGCCGCCTCGAGCACCGTGGCCCCGGCCGGGGCGGTCACGTCCTGATCGTCGATCCGAAGCCGAACCTCGCTCATGCGTCACGCCCTTTCGCCCGAACGGCCCGCTGCTCCTCGGGGAGGGGCGGCGGGACCGGTTCGCCCGAGATCTTCCGCACGGCCCCGAACTTGGGGGGGCAGACCTCGAGGCAGCTGCCGCACCGGGTGCACCGTTCCTGGTCGATCTGGTGGATCACCTTCTTGTCGCCGTCGATCGCCTCCACCGGGCACTGCCGGCGGCACCGGCCGCAGGCCCGGCACTTGTCGGGGTCGATGTAGAAGGCGATGAGGTCCTTGCACACCAGGGCCGGGCACCGCCGCTCCCGGATGTGGGCCTCGTACTCGTGGCGGAAGTACCGCAGGGTGCTCGCCAAGGGGTTGGGGGCGCTTTTCCCGAGCCCGCACAGGGCGGCCTCGCTCGCGGTGAGCGAGAGGTCCTCGAGCTTCTCCAGGTCGGCCTCGGTGCCCTCGCCTCGGCAGATCCGGGTCAGGATCGAGAGCATCTGGCGCAACCCCTCCCGGCAGGGCACGCATTTCCCGCAGGACTCGTCGGTGAGGAATTCGATGAAATACCGGGCCACGTCCACCATGCAGGTGTCTTCGTCCATGACGATCATGCCGCCCGAGCCCATCATGGAACCGGCCTGGGTGAGCTCGTCGAACCCCACCGGGAGGTCGAGCATCTCCTCGGGCAGGCACCCCCCCGACGGGCCGCCGGTCTGGACGGCTTTGAACCGCTTGCCCCGCGGGATCCCGCCGCCGATGTCGTAGATGATCTCCCGGAGCTTCATGCCCATCGGGACCTCGACGAGCCCGGTATTGGTGATCTTGCCCACGATGGAGAAGATCTTGGTGCCCGAGCTCGTCTCGGTTCCGATGCTCCGGAACCAGTCGGCCCCGTTTCGGATGATGAGCGGCACGTTGGCCCAGGTTTCCACGTTGTTCAGCACGGTAGGGTGGTTCCAGAGCCCCCGGATGTTGGAGCGGATGTACTTGGGCCGGGGTTCCCCGGCCTTGCCCTCGAGGGCCGTCATGAGGGCCGTAGACTCCCCGCACACGAACGCCCCGGCCCCCCGGTGCACCTTCACCCGAAACGAGAATCCCGCCCCCAGGATGTCGTCCCCAAGCAGGCCCAGTTCCTCGGCCTGGCGGATCGCCAAGGTGATGTTCTCCACGGCCAGGGGGTACTCCTGGCGCACGTACACGTAGCCCTCCTGGGCGCCCACGGCGTAGGCCCCCAGGATGAGCCCCTCGAGCACGGAGTGGGGGTTGCCCTCCAGGAGGCTCCGGTCCATGTAGGCGCCCGGATCGCCTTCGTCGGCGTTCACGATGACGTATTTCACCGGGTCGGGGGCGTTTTTCGTGCCCTCCCACTTGACCCCGGCGGGGAATCCGCCGCCTCCGCGGCCCCGGAGGTTCGCGGCTTTCACCTCATCGAGCACCGCCTCGGGCGTCATCTCGGAGAGCGCTTTCGCCAGGGCCGCGTACCCGCCGATGGCGATGTAGTCGTCGATGCTCTTGGGGTCGATGCTCCCGTTCGACCCGAACACGATCCTGCGCTGGTGCTTGTAGAAGGGGATCTCGTGCTCGTGGTCGATCCGGTCGCCGGAGGCCGGGTCGGCATACAGCAGTCGCTCCACCCGGGCCCCGTTCTTGATCTCCTGCTCCACGATCTCGGGCACGTCGGCCGGGGTGATCTGGAAATAGGCCACCCCCTCGGGCTGGAGCACCACGATCGGGCCCCGCTCGCAAAACCCGTGGCACCCGGTGAGCCGAAGGAGCACCCGGTCCTCGAGTCCCTGCTTCCGGAGTTCCAGGCGCATGGCTTCGGCCACGTCGTTGCATCCGCAGGCGTGGCAGGCCGAGCCCGCGCACAGGGTGATCACGGGCTTTTCCGGATCCCGGGCCGCGAGGACCTCGGCCCGGTAGGCCTCCAGTTCCGCCGGGGTGGTCAGGGGCCTCATGGCGTCCCTCGGTCGTAGCCGCGCACCACCTCGGTCATCTCGGCCGGGGTGAGCTTGCCGTAGGTCTTGCCGTCGATCTCCACCACCGGGCCAAGCGCGCAGCAGCCCAGGCAGTTCACCGTTTCGAGGCTGAACTTGAGTTCGAGGTCGGTTTCGCCGGGCCGGATGCCCGTGACGTTTTCCACAGCCTCCAGCACCCGCTGGGCCCCTCGCACGTGGCAGGCCGTTCCCATGCACACGTGGATCTGGTGGCGGCCCTTGGGCACCAGGCTGAAGGCCTTGTAGAACGTGGCGATGTGGAGGATCCGGGCCAACGGCACCCCGAGCCGCTCCGCGACGCGCCCCAGGGCCTCCTGGGGAAGCCAGTTGTTCTCGGCCTGGATGTCGAGGAGCACCTGGATCAGATAGCTCTCATCGCCCCCGTACCGGTCGATGATCTCGTCCACCCGTGCAAGGTCCATGGAACACACCCCTTAGGCGAGCGCGTAGCGCTTTTCCGAAAGGTCGAAGCGGATGAGCCCCCGGGTCACCGAGGCGGCGAGGTAGCGACCCGCCTCTGCCGCGTCGAGCCCGAGGCGCTCGGCGATCTCGGCCGTTCCCAGGGGGGCCTGGCGCAGAAGCCGGGCCACCTGGGCCATCCGCCATTTCTCGACCACGGCCTCCTCGAAGATCCGGTCCACCTCGGGGCTCTGGAAGAAGGCGTCGTAGGCCTCCCGCGACCGAAGCCCCGGGTTCAGCCGTTCCGCCAACACCATCCGCAGGTAGGGCAGGATGTCGAGGAGCGCCGCGAGCCCCTCGGCGACCCGCTCCGGCGGAACGCCCTCCCCCTGCCCCAGGGGGCCGAGCCGGCGCACCTCCTCGGCGAACCGGTCCGTGCTCTCGGCGAACCGCATGCCCTCGCCGCTCGAAAGGAACTCGACCGCCATGCGCCGCGGGTCGAGCCCCATGCGGGCGAGGAGCCGCTTCACGAAATGGGTGAGCCGCAACGCGTGGAAGTTCCCGTGGGTGGTGTAGTTGCACTCGTTCAACCGACACCCCACGATGAACACGCCGTCCGCACCCTTGGCGAAGGCCTTGAGCACGAACCCGAGATCCACGCGCCCCGTGCACATCACGCGCACGAGCCGAACGTCGGTGGTGTACTGTAGCCTGGAAACTCCGGCTAGGTCCGCAGACCCGTACCCTCACCAGTGGCAGACGAAGCCCAGGATCTTCGCCGAGATCTCCTGTGCCATGTCGTCCTCCTTGTGAAATCGGTCGTCAGTCGTCGGTCACCCGTCACCCGTCACCCGTCACCGATCGTCGGTCACCCGCCGACCAGGGCCACCTCGATCTGGGCCTCGAACTCCTCGTCGGTGAAGTGCTTGAGCGAGATGGCGCCCGTGGGGCAGACCACGTTGCACAGCCCGTCCCCCTTGCACAGCACGGGGTTCACCGTGGCCCGGCGGTTCGGGCCCATCTGGACCGCCCCGTAGGAGCAGGCCAGCACGCACTGCCCGCACGAGACGCATTTCTCCTCGTCCACCACGCACACGGCCCCGGAGGCCACCACCGTGTCGTGGGTGAGCAGGGCCACGGCCCGGCCGGCCGCGCCCTGGGCCTGGCTGATCACCTCGGGCAGATGCTTGGGGTACTGGGCCGCGCCGCACAGGTACACCCCGTCGGTGGCGAACTCCACGGGCCGGAGCTTTACGTGGGCCTCCTTGAAGAACCCGTCCGGGCCCAGGGCCACCTGGAACATCTGGGCGAGCCGGGGGGCGTCGTCCCGGGGTATGGCCGCGGCGGCGAGCGACACCAGGTCGGCGTCGATGGCGAGCTCGGTGCCCAGGATCGGGTCGGTGACCCGCACCCGCAGCCGCCCGCCGTCCCCCTCGGAAACCTCGGGCCGGGTTTCGGGGGTGTACCGGATGAACGCCACGCCCCGCTTCGATGCCTCCCGGTAGGCGTCTTCCCGCATGCCGTAGGTGCGCATGTCGCGGAAGAGCACGTACACGTCGGTGTCGGGGTTCGTCTCCTTGAGGGTCAGGGCGTTCTTGACGGCGTGGCTGCAGCACACCCGGGCGCAGTAGTTTCGCTCCTCGTTCCGGCAGCCCACGCACTGGATCATGACCACGCTCTCGGCGGCCGCCACCCGCTCGTCGCCCGCGGCGAGCGCCTCCTCCAGTTCGAGGTGGGTGAGCACCCGGTCGCTCCGGCCGTAGAGGTACTCCGCCGGCCGGAGTTCGTCCGCCCCGGTGGCGATGACCGCAACCCCGTGCTTGAGGTCCTGGGTGCGGCCCCTCACGCCCACCCGGGTCACGAAGTTGCCCACGTATCCCCAGGCGCCGGTGATCGTGGCGTCGGTGTACACGTGGATCAGGGGGTGGCGGTGGACCTTCGCCACCAGGTCGCGCACGAACGTTTGGACGTCGAGCCCCTCCAGCGTGCGGCGCAGCCGGAGGGCCGTGCCGCCGAGCTCCGGCTCCCGCTCCACCAGGTAGACCAGGTGCCCCTGGTCGGCGATGTGGAGCGCCGCGGTCATGCCGGCCACCCCGCCCCCTATCACGAGCGCGGCCTTGGTCACCGGAAGGTCGAACTCCTGGAGCGGCTCCAGGTGCTCGGCCCGGGCGACGGCCATGCGCACTAGGTCCAGGGCCTTCCGGGTGGCCTTTTCCTTCTCCTTGGGGTGCACCCAGGAGCAGTGCTCCCGGATGTTGGCCATCTCCAGGTAGTACTGATTCAGGCCCGCCTCCTTGAGGGTGTCGCGGAACAGGGGCTCCAGGGTCCGGGGGGAGCAGGCCGCGATCACCACCCGGTTGAGGCGTTCCTCCTGGATCACCCGGGTGATGTCCTTGGCCGAGTTGGTGGCGCACGAGAAGAGTTGCTCGTCGGCGAACACCACGTGGGGCAGCGTCTTCACCTGCTCGACCACCCAGGGCACGTTCACCACGCGGCCGATGTTGGCCCCGCAGTGGCACACGAACACCCCGATCCGCAACTCCTCGGCCGAGGCGTCCCGCTCCAGCGGGTACTCGCGCTCGACCGCGAGCTTGCCGCGCCTGCGGTTGAGAAGCCGGCCGCACTGGGACCCGGCGGCGCTCGCCCCGAACACCGACTCGGGGATGTCGGCGGGCCCCTGGAACGCCCCGCTCACGTACACCCCGGGCCGGGTGGTTTCCACCGGGTTGTCCGGCGACACCTTCACGAACCCGTGGTCGGTGAGCTCCACCCCGAAGGTCTCGGCCAGGCGCGGGGCATCGGCCGGCGGGGTGAGGCCGACCGAGAGCACCACGAGGTCGAAGGCCTCCTCCTTCACCCCCTCGTCCGGGGTGGAGTAGCGCACCGTGACCTGCCCGGTCTCGGGGTCCTCCCCGGTGATCGAGGCGTAACTCCGGATGAACCGGACCCCGGGCAGGGCCTCGGCCCTCTGGTAGTAGGGCTCGAAGTCCTTGCCGTAGGCCCGGATGTCGTTATGGAACACCGTGCACTCGGCGTCGGCCTCGTGCTCTTTGGTCAGGAGGACCTGCTTCTGGGTGTAGGTGCAGCACACGGCCGAGCAGTAACTCTTGGCCCCCTCCCGCACCTGCCGCGAGCCCACACACTGGAGCCAGGCAACCCGTTTGGGGGGCTTTCCGTCCGACGGCCGGCGGATGTGGCCCTGGAACGGGCCCGTGGAGCTCATGAGCCGCTCGTAGTCGAGGCTGGTCACCACGTTGGCGAACTCTCCGTAGCGGTACTCCCGGAGCGCCCTCGGATCGAACGCCTCGAATCCCGTGGCCAGGATCACGGCCCCCACCCGGACCTCCACCGTCTCCTCGGTCTGGGTGAAGTCCACGGCCTTCGCCTGGCACACGGCCTCGCAGATGCCGCACTTGCGGTCTTTGAGGTACAGGCACGACTCATCGATGTAGGTGATGAGGGGGATGGCCTGGGAGAAATAGATGTGGATCGCCTTGCTGAGCGAAAGCCCCTGGTTGTAAGGGTCGGGGCACTCGACGGGGCAGTACTCCACGCACACGGCGCACCCCGTGCACTTCTCCTCGTCCACGTACCGGGGCTTCTTCTTGAGGAACACGCGAAAGTTCCCCACGTTGCCCCGCACGCTTTCGACCTCGGTGTACGTCAGAACCTCGATGTTGGGCTGCCGGCCGACCTCGACCAGTTTCGGTGCGAGGATTCAGGTGGAGCACTCGTTGGTCGGGAAGGTCTTGTCCAGTTGGGCCATGTGGCCCCCGAGCGACGGCGCCGAGTCCACCAGGTAGACCTTGAACCCGGCGGCGCTCAGGTCGAGGGCCGCCTGCACCCCGCTGATGCCGCCGCCCACCACCATGACGTCGCCGAACTCGGCGTCGCCGAGCTTTCGAAAGAGTCCCTGGGCCTTGAGCCGTTCCAAGAGTTCGTTCGCCATGGTCGCTCCCGTAGGGCTAGAAGGCTGGAAAGCCAAAGGGCTACGAGGCTGGGAGGCCCGGGAGCCCGGAAACGCGCTCCCGGCGGTCTCCCGATCCCGCTGGGCTCGGTCGGGCCGGGCCCGATCGGTCAGTCCTTTTTCGCCAGCCGGGCCAGCGTCTCGAGCACCGTCTCCGTCCCGTAGCGGTCCATCAGGGCCTCGAGGCCCACCTGCACGTCGTCGGGCCGCTCCTCTTCCTCCTCGTCCACCTCGACCTCCACCTCCTCGTAGGTCAGGGCGTCCACGAGGCACCACTTGACGCAAAGGGGTTCCTCGGTGTCCGGGAGGCTTTCGCACATGTCGCACTTGAGGGGCAGGCCCGAGTCGGGCTCCTTGAAGTCGGCCCGCGAGGGGCAGGCGGCCCGGCAGAACGCACACTCGTCGTAGAACTTGCCGTCGAGGGTGTAGGTGTTGCGGCCCAGGCACTCGGCCGGGGTGTACTCCCCGGCGTACACGGGCACGTACACGTCCCGCAGGGGATCGGTGAGCACCCGGATCCGGGCCCGGGCCGGGTTGTTGGTGCTGTACTCCGGCGACGCGTGGAAGGCCGAGCAGATCATCTCGCAGGCCCGGCAGCCGTTGCACTTGTCCGCGTCGATGTGGATCCGCTTCACGATTTTGGTCTTCTTCTTCGGCTCAGACATGTCGGCACGCACCTTTGGGATCACTCGACCGGGGTCTCGTCGGACGCCGTGGCGGCGCCGGCTCCGTTTCCTTCTTTCAGGATGCCCTTTTCCACGAACTCCTTGGCCACGTAGTCGAGGCCAAGGTCTTCCAGGGTTTCCTTGGTGGGGATGCCGTCCTCGTTCCAGCCCCGGTAGGCGTAGTAGGTGTCGAGGAGCTTCTTTTCCAGATCGGGGAACCGGTGTTTCCAGTGGTTCTCCGGCGGTTTCTCGTCCTTGCGGCGCATGCCCCGGCGGATGTTGTTGGCCCGCACCAGGGTGCGGTACCGCCAGGCCGTCTTCCAGAGGGTCTTCTCGTCCATCTCGAACCCGGCCCCGGCCTCGATGATCTTGGGGTAGTTGTGGATGTGGTACGGCGGCTTCAGGGGAAACGACGACAACCCGGCACACATCCCGAGGGCGTCGTCGATGTAGTGCATCGTCTCCTGCCAGTCCACGATCTCGCAGCACATCTCCGGGGTCGGATAGTAGGGGATCGAGTTCTCGCCCCGGGGTTCCCAGTTGAGGAAGTACTCCTTGATCCGCTCGTGGGGCACCTGGAACCAGTCCTTGACGAACTCCTCGCGGTCCTTCCGGTCGGGGAACGGCGCCTGGGGGAACTGGCCCTCGATCTGGGTGATGTTGATCTTCTCCCCGGTGCTGTACATGAGGAAGTAGATGGGATTGAGCATCGAGAGCTTCAGGGGCAGCTGCTCGTGCTTTTTGATCGTGTTATGGGCGTAGGCCTCGGCCCCCTTGCCGATCTTCTGGGCCGCCCAGTAGGTGCCGTCGGCCAGCACGTCGCCGATGCCCTCGCGGCGCACGATCCGGTCGAGCAGCCAGTAGAACCGCTCCTCGTTGTCCTTGGGGAACCCGGGCATGTCCTCGTCGGTGAGGATCCCGTTTTCGTAGAGCTCCACCGCGAACGCCATGACCTGGGGCGTGGAGAACCCGTCCACCCCGTACTCCGTGGCCCGCTGGGCGATCCGGAGCCCGAACTCCAGGTCCGAAAACGCGGCCATGGTGTAGTTGAGCTTGGAGAAGCACTTCATCATGTAGGTGGGAACCCCTGGCAGGCTCAAGGTGGCCCCGCACTTCATCGGGCAGTTGTAGCAGCTGATGAGCCGTCGTCGGGCCTTCTCCAGGGTCTCGGTCCACTGCCTTTCGATCTCTTCGGTCCAGAAGCCCTTGCGACGGACCCGCGAGTTCCCCCACATGAAGTTCTCGGTGTGCCACTTCTCGTCGTGGATCGCCATCTCCTGGGGTGAGCCCAGACCGGCGAGGATCGGCATGACGCCCTTGATGGGGTTTGCCGCCCGCCACTGGATGTAGTCCATCACCTCGTCGCACAGCTTCAGGAACTCGTCGGGTCGGGCCACGCCGATGTCCCGGGTGCCCCGCACCGCGATGGCCTTGACGTTCTTGTCGCCCATCACGGCGCCGAGCCCCTGCCGGCTCGCGCTGGAGCGGCCCTGCTCGATCGAGGCGAAAAACACCCGGTTTTCCCCGGCCAAGCCGATGGCCGCCACCTGGGCCCGGGGCTGGCCGAGTTCCTTTTTGATGATCTCGGCGGTCTCGATGGCGCCTTTGCCCGCCAGGTGCCGGGCGTCCCGGATCTCCACCTTGTTGTCGTGGATCCAGATGTACACGAGATCGGGGGATTTCCCCCGGAGGATCACCTTGTCGTACCCGGCGTATTTGAGTTCCGGGGCCCAGAACCCCCCCATCATCGAGAAGGCCATGAGCCGGGTCTGGGGGGAGATCGTCGAGACGATGGTGCGGTTGCAGCCGATGGCCGGGGTGCCGCACAGGAGCCCGGCGCTAAAGATGAGTAGGTTGTCTTCGGAAAAGGGGTCGACCTCCGGCGGGACCCGGTCCCAGATGATCTTGGCGTTGGTGCCGAGCCCTCCGAGGTAGAGCCGGGTTTCCTCGGGGTCGGTGACCACCTTCTGGATGTTGCCGCTCGACAGGTCGATCTCCAGATTGACGCCGGTCTCTGCGTACCTCATGGGTTCCTCGTGTTGGCGGTGCGATGGGACGGGTTGGGGGCCGCGGTGCTTTTCGGCCCAATCGGTTACTGGCTCCCGGCGTCACACGGGCCCCGAGTGTCTGGCGCGGTCCATGGGGCGCAGAGAGCGATAGGCTCCGAATGCAAACGACGGACCGCGGGGGGGTCTGCTTGAGGAAATGTAGTCTGGACGAGGAGTTGTCGGCCAAGCCGCCGGCGCGGAAGGCGGGGTCGGCAGTCCGGTGGGGCGGTAGAAAGTGACCGGTCCGCGGGTAAACCTGAACGACTCGGTACCGCTCCGGGGCTGTGTGGTACCCTCTAAAAAGATCGCGAACCGGACGTTTCGAGAGGAGATGTTCCATGGCAGAGGTGTTTCGCGCCGGGGTTCTCTTTTTCCTGGCGGGCTTGTGCGAGATCGGGGGCGGGTACCTGGTGTGGCTGTGGCTCCGGGAGGGCCGGAGCGGATGGCTGGGGTTCTGGGGCGGAATCGTGCTGGTGCTCTACGGGATCATCCCGACGCTCCAGGCCTTTCCCCATTTCGGCCGGGTGTATGCCGCCTACGGCGGGGTGTTCGTGGTGCTCTCGGTGCTGTGGGGCTGGAGCATCGACGGGGTGGCGCCCGACCGCTGGGACACCGTGGGGAGCCTCGTGTGCCTGGCCGGGGTAGGTCTCATCCTCTACGGGCCGCGGTGAGGTTCGCAAGGGCGGCCGCCGGACCCGGGCCGGGCCGGCAGCCGCGCTCCTCGGTTCAGTTCTCGGCACACCCCCCGCACAGGGTCTTGCCATCCTTCTCCGCCACGGCGTTCGTGAACACCGCCTCGCCGCAGGCGTCGCAGCGCACCACGTCGAAGCAGGCCTTCCCGCCTTCCCACGGGTAGTCGAAGGGCTCCGAGACGTTCAGGAACTGCTCCTCCGGCAGCGAGAGCACCCGGTCCAGGAGCGGCGCCAGGATCTCCGCGGGCACGTCCTGGGGCGGCACCCCCTGGCGGCGCTGCTGCACGAAGGGGGACTGGAGCGCCTGCTCGAAAAACTCGGGCTTCAGGCTCACCCGGACGGCCTTGCCCCGTTGGGTGTCCACCAGGGTGAAGGCCATCTTGTTCCAGTACTTCTTCTCGATGTTCGATTTGCCGTAGGTGCACCCGGTGGCGGCCATGATGCCGTCCAGAAAGCACCCGGCGGCGTGGCCCTTTCCGGTCTCGGAGATCACGTAGAGTTCCTTGTCCTGGGCTCGTTCGGCCCCCAGCGCCTTCATGGCCGCCAGCCCCGCCCGCAGGCCCATGGGCATGGCCGGGCACCGGTGGCCGTGGAACTTCACCGCCATGTCGAAAAGTTCGTCGAACTGCATGCTGCACCTCCTTAGGTAGGGTCTACGGTCTACGGTCTACGGTCTGCCGGTCTGCCGGCCTTGCGGCGAACCGGCTGCCTCGCGGGGTGCCGAAGTCGTCTTCCGAACTCCGATTCCTGGCACGGGACCCGGGCCGATCGCCCCCTTCGTGGCGGCCCTTCCGCGGGGGCTGGGCCCCGGGGGTGCCCCCTCGGCCGGGCCCGGGTTTGCTCGCCAGCGTGCGCTCAGCCCCGGGGCGCCGGCGAGGGGGTGCGGTTTAGGCTTCCCAGGATCCCTTCGGTTTCCTCGGTGACCCGGGCCATGATGCGACCGACCCATCGGCCGAAGATCGGCGCCAGGAGCCCGGTGTTCATCTGGGCCACCGTGACCGAGCCGTCTTCTTCCTCGTACACGGCGATCCGGCACGGCATGATGCCGGCGAGCCGGCGGTACGCCCCGCGGCCCAACACCCGGGCCGCGTAGGCCGGTTTGCACAGGCTGATCACCCGGACCCGGGGTTCCAGAACCTCCCCGGCGTTCCGGATGCTCCCGGTGAGGTCGTAAACCTTCGGCACCGACCACCCGGCGTTCCGGGCGGCCTCGCACAGCCGCTCGACGGTGTGGTCCACGTCCAGGGGGCTGGTGCGCCGCACAAGCATCCACCGCCGCATGCCCCAGAGGGCGGCGGCCGTCGTCCCCGCAACTCCCACGATCACGCCGGCCACGAACACCATGGGTCACCTCCTTTCGCCCTCTACAGGAGCGCGTTGAACAGGTACCCGACGAGTAGGATTCCCGCGCCCACCACCGAAATGAACGTCGCGATGAGCCGGGGCTTCAGGACCTTGCGCAGGATCACCATCTCGGGCAGCGACAGGGCGATCACGCTCATCATGAACGCGAGCACCGTGCCGAGCGCGGCCCCCTTGCCCAGGAGGGCCTGGACCACCGGGATGATGCCGGCCGCGTTGGAGTACATGGGCACGCCGATCACCACGGCCAACGGCACCGACCACCAGGCGCCCTTGCCCATGATCGAGGCCATGAAGTTCTCGGGTACGTAGCCGTGGATGCCGGCCCCCACCGCGATGCCCAGGGCCACGTAGATCCACACCCGGCCCACGATGTCGCGCACGGCGTCGAGCCCGGCGCCGACCCGCTCCGGCCAGGTCAGGGCCGCGCCCTCCTGCCTGGCCACCGGGCCGTCCAGGTTGCGCACCCAGTCCTCCACGTGGCGCTCCATGTGCATCCGGCCGATCACCCAGCCCGCCACCACAGCCACACTGAGCCCGGTGGCCAGGTAGAGCGCCGCGATCTTCCATCCGAACAACCCGAGCAGGAGCACCAGGGCGATCTCGTTTACCATGGGCGCCGAGATCAGAAACGACAGGGTCACCCCCAGGGGCACCCCGGCCGTGACGAACCCGATGAAAAGGGGCACGGCCGAGCAGGAGCAAAACGGGGTGACGATCCCGAGCAGCGCCGCGAGCACGTTGCCCACGGATTCGCGTTTTCCGGCCAGGATGGCCCGGGTGCGCTCCGGCGTGAAGAACGTGCGCACGATGCCCACGCCGAACACCACCAGGGTCAGGAGCAGCAGGACCTTGGGCACCTCGAAGGCGAAAAAGGTCACGGCGGCGCCCAGGTGCGTGGTCGGGTCCACGCCGAGCAGATCGCGAGTGAGCCAGTCGGTCAGGGGCGCGAGGTTGTGGTACAGGCCGAACCACCCGGCCAACCCCGCGGCCAGGGCGGCCCAGAGGGGAAATCCGGTGAACATCGATGCGGGCTTCGGCTGGGTTGGGATAGAACAGCTTGAACTGTTGGGGGCCATGGGGTGCTCCTCGTGTCTATATATCGGTAAATAACGTTTCGGTTATATTCGATGCCGCACGCGCCGGAAGGTTTCAGGGGTGAACCCCTATTTTTCGTCGGGTGGGCGACCCCTCACGCCAGCGCCTCGGATTCGCACCGGTCCAGCTCCAACTGCAGGGTGATGTGGTGCATTCCGTAGTGGCCGCGAAGAAAGTGTTCGATCCGTTCCTCCAGGGGTTGGGTAGTGCTCACCGGCAGGTTCTCCGCCTCCACGTGGCATCGAAATGGGAGTCGTCCACGCCCCAAAGATGCACATGGTGCGGGATGCGCATCTCCTGAAGGGCCTCGATTCCCCCCAGGGGGTGAGGCGGGCAAACCGATGCCGGGCCGGCCAGCGATCAGCCCCGGCTCGCGGGCGCTGGTCGCGTCGAGAGGGCGCCCGGGGCCGGGCACCATCTCCGCGCCGCCGGGTGCGATCCGTTCATGGCCAGGCTCGTGGGGCGCCCGGGAGCGGCCGAGGGGCTCACGGCTTAGGCGGGCTCACCCCTCGAAGCACCCGGGCACGAGCAACACCGCCCGGTCGGCGTGCCGCGCCACGTGCTGGGCTACGCTCCCCACCACCATCTCCTCGGCCCAACCGTGGCCCCGGGTGCCCAACACCACGAGGCTCGCGTCCGTCTCGGCCGCGATCTCCAAGATCCGCTTCGCCGGCCGTCCGGCCTCGACGCGGATGTTCACCTCCGAGGCCCCGGCGCTTCGAAGGGACTCCTCTAGCGCCGAGAGTTCGTCCCGCTCGGCCTGGGAGAGGGCCGTTTCGTCGGCCGTTGGCCGGGATCCCCACCCGCGGGAGGCTCGCACGTGAACGACCGTCACCTTCGCACGGGTGTCGGCGACGATCCGGCCCACGAGCTCTGCTGCCGCGGCCGCGCAGGGGGAAAAGTCCGTTGCGAGCAGGAGGTGGGAGCCGAAGATGTCCGGCCACACGCGGCACCGCGTTTCGTCGGAACCGCACTGGAGGCCGAGAAGGGGGTAGGTGGACTGGTGGAGCAGGGCGTCCGCGAGCGGATGCACCACGGCCTCTTGAAACAACCCCGGGGAGAATCGGGACACGACCAGGAGATCCGCCTTTTCCCGGTACGCCGTCTGAAGCACGGCCTCGACGGGCTCGCCCCGGGGCGTGTGAGGCACGACCCGCAGGCCGAGGCGTTCGAGCTTCTTTTTCTGCTGCTCCAGGTCGGCGTCGGCGAGCTGTTTAAGAAGCCGCGGTGCACCCAGGCTGCGAGACGGGTCCGGCAAAGGCCGCACCAGGTGTACCTCTCGCGCGCCGGACTCCGCGGCCCCCCGTAGGCAGTTCGGAAAGGACGGTACGGGCGAGAACAGGTCCGAGGGGACCAGCAGCGAGGAAAACATGGCGTACCTCCTGCCCGGGTTTCCCGGGCTCAGCCGGAAAGGAACTCCGGGGGCACCTCGTACCCCGCCTCCTCCAAGAGTTCCAAAAGCGTGACCCGTTTGTCCCGGAACGCGGGTGTGAAGAGCGGCCGGCAGGCCAGCACCGAGACCTCGTCCGCGAGGAGCTTGGCGGCGAACGCCAGGCACGAGGGTTCCCCGCACTCCCGGCAGTTGGTGCCCGGAAGCCCCTTGTAGATCTGCAGCGCCGTGAGCTGGAGGCCCCGGTCGTAGCTCGGGGTGATCTCGGCCCGGCGCTCCCAGACCTCGTTCAGGCGGGCCACGAGGGCGTCGAGTTCGGCGCGGGCGTGTTCCACGTCTCTGAGCTTCGTGGCCGTGATCTCGCCGTTTTTCACGGTGAAGCACATGCCTTCCCGCTTGAAGGTGAGGGTCCGGGCGCCGGGGTTGAAGACGGCTCGCTTTTCCTCGGCGTTCAGGTAGGGAAGGACCTCCCCGGCCTCGCCCTTGAGCCGGGCCATCACCCGGATCTTGGCCGTGTCGGCGATGCAGGGGAGAACCGTGGTGATCTCGTACCCCTCGATCTTCGGCATCGAAGCCCCCTTGGGCCCCGGCGGGCCCTACAACGCAGGGAGGGAATGGGTTGGGACGGGCAGCGACGCCGAAATCCAAAAGGTTTTCCGCCGCTAGGCCGCCCGGCGGCCCCGCAGCCCGGCTGGACGTTGCCTAAGGAAGCTTTCGTTCACCGGTTGCGAGCCAGCCGCGCCAGGGCCTCCGCGACCCGGTCGATCTCCTCCCCCGTGTTGTCCCGGCCCAGGCTGAACCGGATCGAGGAGCGGGCCTCGGCCGGGGGAACCCCCATGGCCAAAAGCACGTGGGAGGGTCGGGTGTCGCCGGTGGTGCAGGCCGACCCGGTGCCCACGGCGATGCCCTCCCGGTCGAGGGCCAGCACCAGGTCCTCGGCCTCCCAGCCGGGCACCGACACGTTCAAGGTGTTGGGCAGGCCCCGCCCGGGGTCGCCGTGGCGGCGCACACCGGGCACGGCGTCCCGGAGCCCGGCCCAGAGCCGGTCGCGCAGGGCCGCGATCCGTGGGCCGTCCTCAGAAAGCCGCTCCCGGGCGAGGTCGGCGGCCACGCCCAAAGCATGGGCCAGGGCTACGGGTTCCGTGCCGGCCCGCAGGCCCCGCTCCTGGGTTCCCCCCACCAGCAGCGGCTGGAGGGGAAGGCCGGGCCGCACCCACAGGGCCCCGATGCCCCGGGGCCCGTGGAACTTGTGGCCGGAGAGGCTCAGGAGGTCCACCCCCAGGGCCTCCACGTCCACCGGGATCTTTCCGCAGGCCTGCACCGCGTCGGTGTGGACGGGAACGTCCCGGGCCCGGCAGACCCGGGCGATCTCGGCCACGGGCTGGAGGGTTCCGACCTCGTTGTTGGCGAGCATCACCGACACCAGGGCGGTGTCGGGCCGCAGGGCGGCTTCCACGGCCCGGGGATCCACGCGGCCCGCCCGGTCCACGGGGAGGTAGGTCACGGCCACCCCCTCGGCCTCGAGCCGGACCGCCGACCGGAGCACGGCCTTGTGTTCCACCATGGTGGTCACCAGGTGGCGGCCGGCGGCGGGCAGCCGGAGGCGGCCGAACAGGGCCAGGGCATCGGCCTCCGTGCCCCCCGACGTGAACACCACCTGCCCCGGGTCCGGGGCGCCGATGAGCCGGGCCACCCGCTCGCGGGCCCGGTCCAGAGCGGCCTTGGCGGCCCGGCCCACCCCGTACAGGGTGGAGGGGTTCCCCCAGGCCTCCTGGGAGGCCCAGGCCAGGGCCTCGACCACCTGGGGATCCGGGCGGGTCGTGGCGTTGTGGTCGAGGTAGATCACCGCCGGGACTCCGGCTCAGGGCCCGGGAGGTACGGGATGCGCGCCGCGCATCTCGAAGTACGGGCGTCAGGCCGTGGCCCGGGCGTGGCGGACCTTCTCGGCCAGGGCCTTGCAGATCCGAAGCGCCTCTTCCCGGTCGCCGTCGGCCACGCACCGTTCGAGGGCGATCACATCCCGCGGGTCGATCCTCACAGTGAGTTCGCGTTCCATCCCGGTTCCTCCGTCGGGCCGGGGTTGGTTGCCCGGCCCGCCCGTCAGGACAACATCTTGGCGATCTCGTCGGGCTTGAGCACCTTGCCCGTGGTCTTGACCTCGCCGTCGATGGCCAGGGCCGGGGTGACCATCACCCCCCGCTTCATGATCTCGGCCAGGTCCTCGACCTTGACGACCTCGGCGTCCTTGCCGGCCTTGGCCACGGCTTCCTTGGCGGCCTCGTAGAGCTTGTTGCACTTGGCGCATCCGGTTCCCAGGATCTCGATCTTCATGGGTCACCTCCGTCGTTCGGTGGTTGGAACCCCCTCCCGGCCCCACGGGACCCGGCAAGGGGGAAGGGCATGTTACTGGCACCAACAGAAGTATCGTCAGGTCCCCTTCGTCGCCAGGGAAACCAGCGGGTGGGGGGCTGGTGGAGAGCCGGGTGCGGCCCCTCTCCTCGCCGCGCCCTCACCGGGCTTCAATCGCTTTGGGAGATCCGGAACGTCCGCCACCGATGCCCCGGCCTGCCGAGCCGACAACGGCATGGAAAGGCGCGGCGATCGGGGGCCGCATTCGCGCCCGGCCGGAGCCAGGCCCCCACCCGCCACCCTGCTTTCTCTTAAGAAGTTTGTAACTTGTTGATATACGAGCCATATTCGCCGCCCAGCCGCCCAGCCGCCCAGCCGCCCAGCCGCCCTCACACCGAGTTCACCAGGATCACCACCCCCACCCCGGCGATCAGCACCCCGGCGACCCGCTTGAGCACCCAGTTCGCGCGGCCCAGCCCCCGGGACTGGATCAACTGTTTCGCCACGCCCATGCTGGTGCCCGCCGCCACGATGAGGATGCAGTGGCCCACGGCGTAGGTCCACAGAAGGGCGAGCCCGTAGGGGAGGTTTCCCTGGGACGCGATGTAGGTGAGCACCACCACCAGGATCGGCGCGGCGCAGGGGGCCGACACGAGGCCGAACAGGAGGCCCAGGGTGAAGGCCCCGATCACCCCGGCGTGCTTGGGCCGGTAGCGCGCGAGCCCCTCGGGCACCGAAAAGGTCCAGAGATCCCACAGGTGCGCCGCCATGGCGAAGCACACCGCCGCGATCACCCACGGCCAAAACCGCCCCACGTCGCCGAAAAGCCGCCCCAGGCTCACCGCGATCACCCCCATGGCGGTGAAGCTCACGGCCAGCCCGAACACGAACACCAGCGAAAACCCGAAACTGCGCTTCCATCCCGAGATGCCCTCGTACCCGCCGACGAAGCCGATCACCAGGGGGATCATGGCGAGCACACAGGGGTTCGAGGCCGTCAGGGCTCCGCCCACGAACACGGCCACGAACGCGAGCCAGGGGTTCGTCTGGATGTAGGTCTGGGCGTTTCCCAAGAGCGCTTCGAGCCCGGTCATCCGGCGCCTCCCGCGGCGATCGTGAGGTGGGGGAAGAGGTGGCCGAACACCATGCCGGCCACGGTGGAGAGGAGGACCACGTACACCACGAAAACCAGGGTCTTCTTCGTGCCCAGCACGCTTCGGATCACCAGCATGTTCGGAAGGGAGAGGGCCGGGCCGGCGAGCAGCAGGGCCAGGGCCGGGCCGCTTCCCATGCCGCTGCCCAGGAGACCCTGGAGGATCGGCACCTCGGTGAGGGTGGCGAAGTACATGAGGGCCCCGGCCACCGAGGCGAACAGGTTCGCCCCGAGGGAGTTCCCGCCCACGAGCCGGGCGACCCAGGCGCTTGGGATCAGCCCGGCGTCATGGCCGGGCATGCCCAGGAGAAACCCGGCCACCAGCACCCCGGCGAAAAGAAGCGGCAGGATCTGCTTCGCGAACCCCCAGGTGGACTCGACCCACTCGGCCACCTCGTCCCGGGTGAACCAGGCCCAGACCATCCAGAGGGTCGCCAGGAGCCCCGCGCCGGCCAGTTCCCATTTCACCCCGTACACGGCCTCGGCCCAGCCCACGGGTTCCCGGGGCTTCCCCCAGGCCGCGAACACGAGAACCGCCACCATCGAGGCCAGGTACAAGGCGTTCTTCCACAGGGGACGGGCCGGCTCCTCCTCGGGCAGCGCCAGGAACTGGGCTTGGCGCTCGGCCTCCTCCTTGCGGAACGTGAACGCCATGAGGAGCCCCACGACGTAGGCGAACACCACGGCCCCCACGGCCCGGGCGATGCCGAGCTGCGGGCCCAACACCTTGGCCGTGAGCACGATGGCGAGCACGTTGATGGCCGGGCCCGAGTAGAGGAAGGCCGTGGCCGGGCCGATGCCGGCCCCCCGGGCGTAGATGCCGGCGAAGAGCGGGAGCACCGTGCACGAGCACACGGCGAGCACCGTGCCCGACACCGAGGCCACGGTGTAGGCCAGGGCCCGCTTGGCCTTGCCGCCAAGGTACTTGAGCACGGCGGCCTGGCTGATGAACACGGCGATGGCCCCCGCGATGAAAAACGCGGGGACGAGGCAGGTGAGCACGTGCTTGCGGGCGTAATCCTGGAGCATGAGGAAGCTCTCCAGGATGGCCGTGCTCACCCGGGGGTGGTCCACGGGCACGAAATAGGCGGCGCAGAACACGCCGACGATGAGCAGGAATTTCGTGCGCTCCTTCATGTCGGGCCTCCCTCGTCACGCCCGCTCGCCCCGCGGGCGGCCAGCACCTCCCGGAGTTTCGCCTCCAGGGCGGGCGCCTCCACCAATCCCACGTGCCGGAACACCTCCCGGCCCTGGGCGTCGAAGATGACCACCGTGGGGATCAGGAGCACCTTGTAGCGGGCCGCCATGTCCTCCTCGCGGCCGATGTGCACGAACCGGAACCGGGCCTGGCCCTCGTACGGGGGCGCCAGCGCGTCGAATACCTTGCCCTGCTCGATGCACTGCATGCAGCGGTCCAAGCCGAACCGCACCACCAGGGGCACGCCGGCCTCGCGGGCCGCCCGCTCCAGGGGGCCGTCGGCCGCCCGGGCGGAGGAGCACACGGCCAGCAGCACCACGATCAAGGCGATGTTCACGAGCCGGACCGAACGCATCCCCTGTTCTCCCGTTGTCACGCGCCCCGCACCACCGAGCCCACCATCCACACCGCGATCAGCACGAGGAGCACCCCGAACGCCCGCTTGAGCACGCGCTTGTCCACGGCGAGCGACACCCGCGAGCCCACCTGGGCGCCCAGGAAGCCGCCAAGGGCCAGGGGGAGGGCGAGGCGAAGGTCGAAATGGCCCGCCGCGGCGTGGCCCAGCAGTCCGGTCACGGCCGTCAGGCCCACCATGAGCGAGCTCGTGCCCACCGCCACCTTCATGGGGATCCGGCAGGCGAGCACCATGAGCGGCACCTTGAGGAGCCCCCCGCCCACGCCCAGCATGCCGGCCAGGCCCCCGGCCAGCACCATGAGGGGGATCGTGACCACCCAGTTCACCGAGTACGTTTCCCCGCCCAGGGTGCGCGTCCAGTAGGCGAAGCCCCGTTTCGGCGGATCCGTGCGCTCGGCCACGGGCCGGATCATGAAGTAGGCGCCGACCACGAGCACCGCCGCAAAGATCACCTTGCCCACGTGGCCCGGCACGTACTGGGACAGGTAGCCGCCCAGCACGGCCCCGAGGTTGGTGGCGGGCTCGATGAGGAGCACGAGCTTCCAGTCCAGGAACCCCGCCCGGTGGAACACCAGCATGGCCGAAAGCGAAACGGCCACGATCACGGCCTGGCTCGCCGCGGCGGCGTGATGAAACGGGACTCCCCAGGCGAGGAGGAGCGGCACGTAGAACGCGCCTCCCCCCTGGCCGAGGGCCGAGAACACGGCGGCCACCCCGAAAAAGGCCAGGCCGAGCACGATCATTTCGGCTTCACCCCCATGCGGTGGAGCACCGCCTCCACCATGGGCAGGGGCAGGTACCCCTGGTGCCGGTACACCTCCTCGCCGTCGGGGCCCAGGAACACCTGGGTCGGGATGAGGGTGACCCCGTACTCCCGAGCCATGGCCGGATCCTTACGGACGTCGTAGAACACGACCTCCACCTGGTCGCCGTAGCGCTCCCGCACCGCCTGCATCACGGGCTTCATGGCCTCGCAGGGTTTGCAGCCCTCGCTCCCGAGTTCCAGGAACGCCACCTTCTTCCCCTGATCCGGCCCGGCGCGCCCGGCCGGGAGTTCGACGGGTTCACTCAGGCCCGTAGTCCCCACCTGTCGGACGGCGAGTTCGGGAAGGGCCCACACGGCGGCGCCGGCCGCGGCGAGGCCGACCAACACTAGGACCAGCCGTTTCATCGAGACCCCCTCCGGTTTCGGTATTCGTTCCATTCCCGCAGGAGGTGGCGCGCCTCCACGTAGCCGTAAAACCGGGCGAGCGCCTGACCCCGCTCGTCCCGGAGGATCACCACGGGCACGGCGAACGCCTTGTAGGTTTTTCCCGCCTCCGGGGTCTTGGCGAGGTCCACGACCACCAGGTCCACCTCCCCGCCGGTGTCCGCCAGGAAATTTCGCACCTCCTGTTCGGCCGCCACACAGAGGCTGAGCTGGCAGCCACAGGCGTCGCTCTTGGTGACGAACACGACCGACGGCCGGGAGGCGGCCTGAGCGACGGCGGCCAGGAGGATCGCGGCGAACAGTGCAAGTAGGGCCGGTTTCTGCATGGCAGGTCTCCGGTGGGGATCGAGATATGCCGAAATAGTAATGAAGGAAATTGCCCGGGTCAAGAGGGGAATGCACGGAAGAGAAAAAATGCGTGTGAACGGTTGCACACCGTTTCGGTCGGTGTTAGCATCGGGTCGTCCATATCGATGGAGGGCGATATCATGGAAGATGTGCTGATCCCGGCCAAGGCCCTGGCCGACGAGTCGCGGCTGAAGATTCTGTGGATGCTGGAGGGCCGGGCGCTCTGCGCCTGCGAGATCCAGGCCGTGCTGGGGCTGGCCCAGTCCACCGTGAGCCGGCACATGCAGGTGCTCGAGGAGGCGGGGTTCGTTCTCTCGGAGCGAAACGGGCCCTGGAAGGACTACCGGCTCCACCCGGGGCCATCGCCCTTCGTGCAGGGGCTCCTGGCCCAGGTCCGGCTGGCCGGGGCGGCCCACCCCGCGGCCCGGGAACTCCGCGAGCGGGCCGCCGGGGTGAACCGGCAGAGCGTGTGCGCGGCATGACGACGGCTGGAAGGCTGGAAAGCTGATATGACTGACACCTGTCAAGAGGGTAAACGCCTCCCCTCCTCGGTTTTTTCGTCCCGGTCTGAACCGTATGGGCTCTCGGATGGAGGCAGGGGCGAGAAGCTCAAACCGACGGTGGATCCTGCTGATATGCGCGGG